>CALMXV010000065.1 GCA_937871155.1 uncultured Taibaiella sp.
ATGCCTTTTTAATTGGTTTGTTATTACCGTGTATTGGCATTTATCTCAAAGAACAATTAAATACTAAGATTGTTAAACGTAAGGACATCACTTCAAGAACCAATACACCATTACTTGCCGAAATAGGGCATAATACTGAAGACAAAGCAATTTTAGTAGATGCAGGAAGTAAAAGTATCATCTCTGAGCAGTTTCGTAACCTTCGTACCAACTTACAGTTTATCCTTCCGGACCCTAATCAAAAGGTTATCGTTCTCACCTCTACCATGAGTGGTGAAGGAAAATCGTTTATTGCCACTAACTTGGCAATCTCTTTAGCTATTACCAATAAAAAAGTAGCCTTACTAGAGTTTGACCTTCGCAAGCCTAAAATCTCTAAAATGTTTAACTTGACTTCGCCAGTGGGTTTCTCTAATTATGTGATTGGAAAGTCTGATTTAAAAGAAGTGGTAGTACCCTCTGGTGTTCATGATTCTTTATTTATAATGCCAGCAGGCCCTTTACCTCCCAACCCTTCTGAACTATTAATGATGGGCAAGGTGAAGGAAATGTTTGAAATGCTACGTGCTCATTTTGATTATATCATTGTAGATACTGCTCCTGTGGGTTTAGTAACCGATGCACAAATAGTAGGCAGCTATGCGGATGCAACCATCTATGTGGTTCGTCAAGATTATACGTTCAAGCAACAAATCAGCTATATAGATGACCTCTATATAAATAAAAAGTTACCGTCCATGAGCCTTATCGTAAATGATGTTTCTGGTTCAAGTTCTGCTTATGGTTATGGCTATGGCTACGGTTATGGCTATAGCTATGGTTATGGCTATGGTGACTACTCCAATGGTTATTTCGAAAGCGGTGACCATATGCGCAAAGGCTGGAGAAAAACCTTCCATCAACTACGTAAAAAAATAGGGGTGTAATCCTCAATCTCTACTGCTTTCTTACATGAATTATTACTCGTGTAAGAAAGCAGTATTTACTACTCTTAAAAAAATATTCTAGCTCTTAGGTAGAAAATTATGTGTCGCATTTC
>CALMXV010000066.1 GCA_937871155.1 uncultured Taibaiella sp.
TTTGGGTTTTTAGCTTCTTGTGCTGCTGTAGAAACAGCATCAAACCCGATATAGGCAAAGAAAACTATAGCTGCTGCACGGATAATACCACTAAAACCAAACTCTCCAAATGTGCCGTTATTCGCCGGGATATAAGGCTCGTAGTTTTCAGGGCGAATGTATTGCCAGCCCAATGCAATAAAAATTAATACCACGGTTACTTTTAAGGCTACAATAAGCCCATTGACAAAAGCAGATTCCTTAGTGCCTTTCATCAATACCAGCGACATCAGGATTACTATAAATACTGCAGGTAAATTGATAATACCACCATCAAAAGGAGAAGCGGTTAAAGACGGGCTTAGATGAATATCATAATAGCTAAGAAATTTTACCAGATACCGTGACCAACTAATAGATACGGTAGCCGCTCCCACGGCATATTCCAACACTAAATCCCAGCCGATAATCCAAGCGATAAACTCGCCCATAGTCGCATAGGAATACGTGTAGGCACTACCTGCAACAGGAATCATAGAGGAAAACTCAGCGTAGCACAATCCTGCAAACGCACAACCCACTGCTGCTATGATAAATGAAATGGTAATAGCCGGACCAGCATTATTAGCGGCGGCTAATCCGGTAATAGAAAATAAACCGGCACCGATGATGGCACCTATACCTAAGGCAACCAATGCGGGTGCGGTAAGTGTTTTTTTGAGTCCTTTTCCAGAATCTTCAGCTTCTGAAAGTAGTTGTTGTAGCGGTTTCCGTATAAATAATCCCATATAGACTTTTGTCTTGAATTTTCAAACCTAATAATTATATGGCGTATATTCAAACGGAATCTATTGGAGGATATGTTACAAAAATTGAAAATTATGTAGCTCACTAATTGAAAACCACATGAATTGAATTAGGTTTGACCCCATGTTTTCAACTAAGTTTTTACGAGCTATTTTTTGCTTTATATTTTTTATACCTATAAGCTATGCATCACTCGCTCAAACAAACTTGCCGGATCTTACCCTTACAACGGAAAAAGGCATCAATCTCTTGAGTTGGTATTGCCAGTATGATGGTATCAAGTCCATTGCAGTACAACGCAGCAGTGATAGTATCTTCAACTATGCTACCATCGGCTATGTGAAAAACCTAGCTAAAGGCAATCAAGGATATATTGACGGGCATCCTATACCTGGTAATAATTTTTATCGACTCTATATCGTGTTTAGTTCGGATATTACTTGGATGAGTAATCGAGTACGCATCTTTATAGATAGTGCTATGCTAATGCAAAAAACGGTGTTGCCCCCTAATGATTCTCTTCAGAAAATGGTGAAGGATGTAGTGAAAGATAGTAATGTGGTAAAGCCTACACCTCCAGACCCTTCTAAAATCAATACGTTTACCTATGTCCGTTCACAATTTGTTTTTACCAACCCTTTTACCGGCCATATCAATATAGAATTACCCGAGTCTTTTAACATTCAAGATAGCTATCGTTTGAAATTCTTTGATAGTAAAAGTCATAAAATAATGGATATCCCACATCTTAGTGAGCGTGAAATCATCTTAGATAAAAGAAATTTTCAGAAGAAAGGAATGTTCAAATTTGAACTGTATAAAAATGGCTCGTTGTTGGAGTCGGGCTATGTGACTATTTATTAATCGTTCCTTGTTGTATAGATACTGGCTGAACTTCTCTTAACCAAAATCAATAGGTTTTCATTAATTAGTAACAGCTATCGATAAAGGCTAGAAAAAAATAAGATATTTTTATCCTAAATCTATTTTTTTCAAGTGGTACTGCCTTTAAAAGAATTACCTTTGCGCCAATTTACTGAAAATAGTTATGAGTATTCCTACACAAGTCGTAGAAGATGTAGTGATAAAATTTGCCGGAGATAGTGGCGATGGTATGCAGCTCACCGGTTCCCAATTTACCAACAATACCGCTTTGATAGGTAACGACCTATCTACCTTTCCGGATTTTCCGGCAGAAATAAGAGCCCCACAAGGTACTGTAGCCGGCGTGAGTGGCTATCAATTACGGTTTTCAAGCGATAGAGTTTTTACACCGGGTGATGTTTGTGATGTGTTAGTAGCCATGAATGCTGCGGCTTTAAAAGTGAATCTAAAATCCCTGAAACCAAATGGCATCATCGTAGCAGACACCAATGGATTTGATACCAAAAATCTTCGTTTAGCCAACTATGCTGAAGGGGTCAATCCGTTAGAAGATGATTCCCTGAAAAGCTATAGACTTCACAAGATAGATATCACTAAACTTACTCGCGAAGCACTGAAAGATATCCAAATGGGCGTGAAGGAAAAGGACCGTGCTAAGAACATGTTTGTATTAGGCTTTTTGTATTGGTTGTACAATCGTGATATGAACAGTACGATTACGTTCCTTCAGGATAAGTTTAAAAAGAAACCGGACATCTTAGAAAGCAACCTTCGCTCTTTGAAAGCAGGTTACAACTATGGTGATACTGTTGAAGCGTTTAACAGTCGTTATAAAGTAGAAAAGGCTAAGCTCAACTCAGGGAAGTATCGTGGTATTACGGGTAATACAGCCTTAGCTTATGGATTGATTGCAGCATCTGAGAAAGCGTCACTACCCTTGTTCTTAGGCACCTATCCTATTACACCTGCATCCGATATTTTACACGAGCTATCACAACATAAAAACTTTGGCATTCGTACGTTTCAAGCAGAAGATGAAATAGCCGGTATTGCCGCTGCCATAGGTGCCTCTTATGGCGGTAGCCTTGGAGTAACTACAACTTCCGGCCCTGGCATGTCGTTGAAATCTGAAGCAATGGGGCTAGCAGTAATGTTAGAAATTCCTTTAGTAATTGTGAATGTACAGCGTGGCGGGCCTTCAACAGGGCTGCCAACTAAAACGGAACAAAGCGATTTACTTCAAGCTTATTATGGTAGAAATGGAGAATGCCCTATGCCTATTGTTTCGGCAAGCACTCCTAGCGATTGCTTTGGCGCTGCCTTCGAAGCCGTAAGGATTGCTATCGAGCACATGACTCCGGTAATCTTACTTAGCGATGGTTATATAGCCAATGGAGCTGAGCCTTGGCGGTTCCCTAGTAGTAGTGAGTTGGAAGCAATAAACGTTAGTTTTAAAAAAGGACTTGATAGCAGTGAAGAGAAATTTTTACCGTATAAACGGGATGAAAAACTAGTTCGTCCTTGGGCAGTACCAGGAACAGAAGGCTTAGAACATCGTATAGGTGGTTTAGAAAAAGAAGATGGCACCGGCAACGTAAGCTATGATCCCGATAACCACCAGCACATGGTGAAAACAAGGCA
>CALMXV010000067.1 GCA_937871155.1 uncultured Taibaiella sp.
CTTTACGCCGGACTTAGCTACACCCATCTCTCAAATGGCTGCTGCCGTAAAAGAAAATGGCTGGCCAGATGCAGTAGAAGTCGCTTTGATAGGCTCTTGCACCAATTCATCTTATGAAGATATCTCCCGCTCCGTATCTATAGCTAAAGATGCTCTTGCAAAAGGGCTTAAAACTAAGAGTGAATACACCATCACTCCTGGTTCTGAAATGGTACGCTTTACCATAGAAAGAGACGGTTTCTTAAATGTGTTTGATGAAATGGGTGGAGTCGTATTGGCAAATGCTTGTGGACCTTGTATTGGACAGTGGGCAAGACATATAGATGACCCTAGCCGTAAAAACACCATCATCACCTCCTTTAATAGAAACTTTGCAAAACGAAATGACGGCTTAGCCTCAACCCATGCATTTGTTGCTTCTCCTGAAATTGTAACAGCACTTGCTATCTCCGGAAAATTGAGCTTTAACCCAATGGTAGATACATTAATAAATGAAAAAGGTGAAGCCGTTAAGCTTGATGAACCTACAGGTTATGAAATGCCACCCAAAGGGTTTGCCGTTGAAGATGCCGGCTATCAAAAGCCCGCTGAAGATGGCTCTAATGTACAAGTAGTAGTAAGCCCTACCAGTGACCGCTTACAGCTATTAGCGCCCTTTACAGCTTGGGAAGGTACAGATTTGAAAGGATTGAATTTGCTTATTAAAGCTTCCGGTAAATGTACTACGGATCATATTTCTATGGCAGGACCTTGGTTGAAATTCCGAGGTCACTTGGACAACATATCTAACAATATGTTGATAGGGGCAGTAAATGCATTTAATGGTGAGACGAATAAAGTGAAAAACCAACTCTCCGGTGAGTATGGAGAAGTACCGGCTGTACAAAGAGTGTACAAAGCCAATGGTATAGGAAGTGTTGTTGTTGGAGATGAAAACTATGGTGAAGGAAGCTCAAGAGAACATGCTGCTATGGAACCACGTCATTTAGGAGTACGTGCTATCTTAGTAAAAAGTTTTGCCCGTATTCATGAAACAAATTTGAAAAAGCAAGGTATGCTGGCATTGACCTTTGCAGATAAAGCTGACTATGATAAAATACAAGAAAATGATCGCATAGATATTATTGGCGTTACAACTTTTGCTCCAGGAAAGCCGTTAAGTATGGTGTTGCATCATGCAGACGGAACTTCAGAAACCATCAGTTTAAATCATACGTACAATACTCAACAAATTGAATGGTTTAAAGCGGGCGGTGCTTTGAATGTAATCCGACAAGAAGCTACTGCTAACTAAACGTTTTAAAAACATAAATGTTACCTTAAAAGCTATATACTTAATATTGACATTGCTTTTTAAGAAGTGGTATTAAGTAGAAACAAAAAAATTAATACCCCAAAACGACCAATGCCACTTGTAAAAAGTGGCTTTGGCGTACTATAAATTTAAAGCATCCTATTCCTCACTCCTCCTTCACAAAGCGCAGTACTTGTGTACCGATACGTAGCAGGTATAGCCCGGGTTGCAACGTCTGCACCGATATAACATTGTCTTTTACCACACCTTCTAGCAACTGCCTACCAGCTATGTCTGTTATGGTATAGCTAGTATTAGGACGAAGAGTAGCAGACAGGAATAGATAGTCTTTAGTAGGGTTGGGATAGAGGGATAGTTGGGTCTTGCTTACTTCCTCTACCCCTACTGGATCAGGTTTGGGATTGAAGCCGATCTTATATAGAATTGTAGGAGCAGCTTTATAATGTTTTGTAGCAGAATCTGCCCAAAGAAGTCTTTCGGAAGCACTAAGAGTATAAACATAGGGCTGCATACCAGGAACGGCGAAAGGTGCTCCTTCAAAAGCAGGGTCTCCCCTACCATAAATTTCCAGCAGTAGGTTTTTACAGCTATCTATGGATCCGGTAGTAAAATTGTAATGAAAGGGCTGTTGGAGAGGAATCCGCCACCATGCCCCAGCCGGTATAGAGTCGGCAAGTACATAGCTGCTGTTATAATACACGGTATCCATTCCGGCAGTGATCATGGGTAGCTTTTGCAAGTGCATACTCATTGTAAAGCCACAGAGATTAGTCATACCCATCTGTATGGTGAGGTTATCCAATTTAAATCCTTTTTGCGTTATGTGTTGTAGTTGTACATACAAATCTGTGATTACCCCCTGCATGGGCAAGCCGGGGAAATCGCTGTGTTTGTATAACACGTGATTGTACAAGGGCGGTATATAATTAAAAATAGGAACTGTACTTAATGAGCTCAAATTCATACCCACCGGTTGGCAGGTATAGAGCGGTGTGCTTTGTGCTGCCAACAAAAGTGGCAGAAAAACTCCCAAACAGCTACTTAAAATAAACGATTTCATAATGTCGCAGTTTAGTTTTTGA
>CALMXV010000068.1 GCA_937871155.1 uncultured Taibaiella sp.
CGTTTAGCTCGTGTAGATTTAAAAACATTCCGTACTGCAGAAATTATTGAGTTGCCGAACAGTGGCGGTAATCACAGTTCTCCTTTTGGAACCGAAAACTCTGAATATATCGTAGCCGGTACTCGTTTTAGCGTACCTGGTGATGATGTTAATGGTGATGTGCCATTAAACAGTTATAAAGAAAATTTTAAAGGACATATAAGTTTCGTAAGCGTAGATAAAACATCCGGCGAAATGAATATTGCCTTCCAGTTAAAAACTCCGGGTGTAAATTTTGACTTGGCTCGTGCAGGTAAAGGGAAATCCCACGGATGGTTCTTCTTCAGTACCTATAACACAGAGCAAGCCAATACGCTATTAGAAGTAAATGCTTCTAAAAATGATAAAGACTTTATCATGGCGGTAAACTGGAAAAAAGCGGAAGAATATGTAAAAGCTGGAAAGGGTAAGAAACAAGCCGTGAAATATGCTCATAACAAATTCAACGAAGAAACCCATACGGCTACTTCTGAAATTAAAAATGAAGTAACGGTATTGGATGTAGCTGAATTCCCAGATATCGTGTACTTCATCCCATGTCCTAAATCTCCACACGGATGTGATGTTGACCCAACTGGTGAATACATTGTAGGAAGTGGAAAATTAGCCGCATTATTACCTGTATTTAGCTTTGATAAAATTCAAAAAGCAATTGCAAGCAATACCTTCGAGCAAGAGAAATATTCCGGATTGCCGGTTATTAAATATGAAGCAGCACTTTATGGTGAAGTAGAAAAACCAGGCTTAGGCCCTTTGCATACAGAGTTTGATGCTAATGGTAATGCTTATACCTCTTTCTTCGTATCCTCTGAAGTAGTAAAATGGAATATTAAAGACTTAAAAATCTTAGACCGCCAACCAACGTTCTACTCTGTAGGTCACTTATGTGTAATGGGTGGTAATACTAAAAAACCGTTTGGTAAGTACTTAGTAGCTTATAATAAAATCACCAAAGATCGTTATTTGCCTACAGGTCCTGAGCTTTCTCAAAGTGCTCAATTGTATGATATCAGTGGTGATAAAATGCAATTAATTCTTGACTTCCCAACTATTGGTGAACCACACTATGCACAAGGTATTCCGGCTGAGTTAATCAAAGACAAACAAACAAAAATTTTTGACATCACTCACAATAAGCACCCTTACGTAGCAAAAGGTGAAGGAGAAACGAAAGTAACTAGAGAAGGAAATAAAGTACATGTAAACATTACAGCCGTACGTTCTCACTTCGCTCCTGATAATATCGAAGGCGTTCAATTAGGCGATGAAGTGTACTTCCACGTAACTAACCTAGAACAAGACTGGGACGTGCCACACGGCTTTGGTGTGAAAGGGGCAAATAACGGTGAGTTACTTATTATGCCGGGTGAAACAACTACCTTAAAATGGGTGCCGGACAGAGTAGGTATTTTCCCAATCTATTGTACCGATTTCTGCTCTGCCTTACACCAAGAAATGCAAGGTTATGTGAGAGTATCTCCTAAAGGAAGTAGTGTACCATTGAAATGGAGCCTTGGCGAAACAGCACCACCGGCTGCTAGTGCTGCCAAATAATCGCTATTTGCAATAATACAGTAAGAAGGGCAGCGCAACAGATTCAGCAATGCCCTTTTTACTTTTATCTAACTGTGCTTTTATAAGCATGTAGTTCTAAAATCAAATATTAAGAAGTTCTTTATCGAGTATTGATGGACTAACATTTCAATTAAAAATTCCATCACAAGAATTGTTTTAAAAGAATATACCTCTTATTCCATTATCATTAATTAGTACAACTAAGATAAAAATCTTACCAACTGAAGCATTCAGATTTTGAAATGGAATCCGTTTATTTTTGAATGCTCTTATTCCTTAACCTAAAAATGAATCTCATGAACAATAAAATTTCAGCACGCTCAAAATGGCTATTATTCATAGCTGCAGCGGCTTTGGTAGTATCATTGTTTGTTCCGTTATGGAGCATTTATTTAGATGCACCTCAATATCCGGAAGGGCTTAGTTTGCAAATATGGGCAAACAAAATAGCCGGCGATGTAGATATTATCAATGGTCTTAACCATTATATCGGTATGA
>CALMXV010000069.1 GCA_937871155.1 uncultured Taibaiella sp.
AAAGGAATCATACCACCATTAAATGAAAAAATGTTAGTAATACTCCATTTCCCTTGTGCATCTTTTGACCGTATGTATAGGCGGTGAGCACCGTTTACTAAGAACGTCATATCAACATTAAAGCTTAATGGAGTGACATTGGATGATGGGGTAGGAACAGGTACAGATACACCATTTCCAAATCCTGGGTCTATATCTACAAAATACTCGACATATACGATATCGCTAATGGTATGCGGATTCCCAAATAAGGCTTGCACTTTAGCAAAGGTGAAACTGTTAGTCATACTCCATTTTCCTAAGCTATCTTTTGTGCGTATATACAAGGTGTGCACTCCATTCGGTAGCGAGGCAACACTTGCATTGAAGGTGACATTGGTAAGATTATTAGCACCTGTCAAACTAGGAATACTAGTGCCGTTTCCAAAACCAGGGTCTGTATTATAGTAATACTCCGCTTGAGTAATACTTGTGGTAATATTCGTATTTCCAAATGGGGTTTGCACTTTAGCAAAGTTGAAGCTATTAGTCATGCTCCATAGACCTAATGAATCTCTGCTTCGAATATAAAGCGTATGTACACCATTAGCCAATGCGGTAACATCAGTATTAATAACTAATCCTGATAGGTTGACTCCAGGAGTTACCGGCACATTGACACCATTACCATACCCTGGATCTAAATCATAGAAATATTCTACTTTATTGATTTTCGAAGCTATGAATGGATTGTTTGGAGTAACACTAAGTTTAGTAAATGTGAAACTATTGGTCATACTCCAATTGCCTAAAGTGTCTCTTGTGCGGATGTACAAGGTGTGTAGTCCACTCGGCAATGAGACTAAGTTGGCATTCAATAAAAAGCCATTGATGTTGGCAGCAGAAGTTATAGGTACATTCACACCATTTCCATATCCAGGGTCTGTGTTAAAGAAATACTCCATCTTGTTGATGTTGCTACTTGTATATGGATTAGAAGATACAAACTTGACTTTGGCAAAGTTGAAGTTGTTGGCCATGCTCCATTTTCCTAACGAATCTCTTGAACGGATATATAAGGTATGCACACCATCTGATAAACTAGCCACATTAACGTTCACTAATAAACTACTAATATTAGAGGCAGAAGAAATAGGGATATCGGTACCATTGCCATAGCCTAGGTCTGTATCATAAAAATACTCTAGTTTATTGATCTTGCTTATTGAGTTGGCATTTGCAATTGGGAGCTGTACTTTGGCAAAGTTGAAGTTGTTGGTCATACTCCATTTTCCTAAGCTATCTCTTGCACGGATATACAAGGTATGTACTCCTGTAGATAAACTAGCCACATTTACATTTACTAATAAGCTGCTAATATTCGTGCTTGCAGTGATGGGGACGTTAGTGCCGTTTCCAAATCCGGGATCGATATCATAAAAATACTCCAACGTATTGATGTTATTAATGGAGTTGCTATTATTAGAGATGGCCGCTACTTTGGCAAAATAAATGGTGTTGGTCATGCTCCATATTCCATTTGCATCACGGGTTCTGATATAAAGAGCATGTACGCCAAACGTTAAGGGTGCTGTATTAGCATTAACCAATATGCCAGGCAAATTAGGTGCTGGTAAAGAAATGGTAATCGAAGTGCCATTTCCATATCCTGGATCTGTATCAAAAAAATATTCTCCTGCGACTATATTTACTTGAGCATTACCGGATGCTATAAGACTTGCCCAGACTGTAAAAAGCATACATGTTTTTAACAGTATCTGTTTCATAAGCCAAAAGTTTAAATAATTAAAAAAAGTAAAACTAGTCTAGTCGTTGCTTTTGGTACTTATTGTAACAGGTAAAGTACTAGTAGTAGTGGTTACCGGAGCTGATATGGCATATATAGTAGGCACTGGAGGGATACCACTCAATTTATAAGGGTCTGGTCCACCAAAAACTCCTACATCAACACTATTAAAACCGGCACCGATTCCAGGACCAGGATTTTTCAAAGTATAACGAGTCTCTGTTGTTGCACTAAAGTTGTTGAATAATGCAGTTGTGGTTATGTTCTGTTGATTGTTATTTAGAGTGCCAAATTGTGTGCTGGTGCCAATATTGTTAAAATATACATTGTTGTTTATGTCAAAACTACCTCCATGCATAATGTTGTTGTTCACTTGGAAATTATAAGTACTAGTATTGGCTGAATGGAACATATTGTTTTGCATAAAACCGGACATTCCAGACGGAAGATTTACACTACAAGAATTGAAAATGTTGTTTTGAATATTGATATTGGACATGGTAAGGCCACCGGTTGTTGAGAAACTTTGATTGCTTATACCATAGGCATAAAAAATATTTTGCTTTATGTTGCTTGAAATACGATTCCCATAAGTTCCAGAAGTAGTGTTGTAGTTACTTAAGTAGATATAGCCATAAATAAAGTTTCTTTGAATGGTAATACTATCAGAATACACATACATAGCATACCCGCCATATAATGAAACACCCATAATAGTAGTACCGGCGCTACCTTGATTAAAATAAATGTACGCATAAATAGAACAAGAATTACTGTCTGCTTGTAACCCTGAGTTCATAGTATTCGGGGAGCTATTAAAGTATCCGTTTCCTATTATTGTTAGCTTCTTATCAATATTTATTGCTCCGGTATAGTTAGTAGGTGAAGGCTCAATATAAATAGTATCGCCACTGCTGGCTGCATTTACAGCTGCAGAAATCGTGGTGAAGTTGGCATTAATACCTACTCGGTTGTTTACTCGCCATTTGGTGGCTTGGGCAGTTTGTGATAAAGCTGCCAATAAAATAAAGTAAAGGAATAGTTGTTTCATGATGAGATAATTTTTTAAATGAATAATATCTCAAAATTATTTTATCAAAAGGCATATTCATATACCACAAAATGGGTATTTTTCTATTAAAGCATCTAGTGATTAAGAAAGGATGTTGATAAAGATTTTAATGAAATAAAAAAACCACCTAATAAGGTGGTTTTGTGCCCAGAACAGGAATCGAACCTGCACTCCCTTGCGAAAACCAGATTTTGAGTCTAGCGCGTCTACCAATTCCGCCATCTGGGCTAATGGGCAGCAAATGTATCTATTCTTTCTCGAATGCGCAACAAATATTTTTGCCTGAAATAAAAATCTTTTATTTGATTTAATAATGCGGTTTCTTGAGTGGTATCATACTCTTGCATGCATTGTTCCATCTTAGTTTGCAGGGTATTCATAAATGCAACCCAGTCATTGATAACTTGAATTTTGTCTGCTTCTTTTTGAGACATTTCATAGTCGCTAACAGCTTCATTAAGATCCATTATCTCCATCAAAAAAGAAGGTGGTAGTGAATGTTTCTCCTCATCTTGTAAAACTTCTTTTAGCTTTAGTACATAAGCTACTATTGCTTCTTTATTGCTAAATGTTTTATAAGCTGCATTATTTAATGCTGCCATCTCCAAAGCATTATTGGCTTCTTCGGCTGAGGATAAGGTAAAGCGGTCAGGGTGGTATTTTTTGCTGAGTTCATAAAACTTGTTTTTAACAAGGGCCGAGTTGGGTGAGAAGCTTATGGGCAATTCGTAGAGTTCGAAATAATTCATCTTGCAACAAAGGTGGCTACATTATCTTTGCCTTCAAAATAATTAACATGGTTACGATAGGCATAATACGAGAAGAGAAAATACCAAAAGATGTGCGAGTAGCGTTAACGCCGGAACAATGTGTGCTGGTGGAACAAAAATTTGGAGTGAAAATAGTGGTAGAAACTTCTCCAGACCGTTGTTATGCCGATGCATTGTATGAACAAGCTGGATTGGAAATCGTTCAAGACCTTAGTCAATGTGATATCATTATTGGAATTAAAGAAGTACCAATTGATAAATTAATAGAAGGCAAAACATACTTGTTTTTTTCTCATACCAAAAAGAAGCAACCTTATAATCAAAAGCTCATGCAGGCATTAATCAAAAAGAATATCCGCATGATAGACTATGAAGCTTTGACACATGCTGATGGACAACGTATCTTGGGTTTTGGTTTTTATGCAGGTGTAGTAGGCGCTCATAATGGATTGCTTACCTACGGAAAAAAATATGATGCCTATGACTTAAAAGCTGCACATGAATGCCATGACTTAGAAGCCGTAACTGAATTGTATCAACATATTGATATCCCACCCATCAAGATTGTGGTGACGGGTTCCGGAAAAGTGGCTTCGGGTATTGTAGATATGATGGATAGGGCAGATATAGAATATGTAGAGCCTGAAGATTTTTTAACTCAGCAATTTAATTACCCTGTTTATACACATCTTAAAGGCAGTACGCTTTATAAACGCAAGGACGACGGCAGTTATCAACGAGATGATTTTCATAAGAACCCTAAAGACTATGCTTGTGTTTTTCAACCTTATCTTCCCGTAGCTAATATCCTTATGAATGGCATTTATTGGGATAAAGAAATTGAACGTTTGTTTGAAAAAGAGGACATTCAAAAAAGTAGTTTTAGGATGAATGTGATAGCTGATATTACTTGTGATGTTGATGGCTCAGTGCCTATCAATATGGGTGCGAGTAGTATTGCCATTCCAGTTTATGGAATCGATAAACATACCTTAAATAAAACACAACCCTATCAAAATACCGATGAAGTAGTAGATGTAATGGCGGTGGATAATCTTCCAAACGAACTGCCACGCGATGCTTCCTTTCATTTCGGTCAGCATTTGAAAAAATTCGTATTACCAGCGTTGTTAGCAGGAGAAGAAAACGATATTGTCAATAGGGCTACTATATGTAAGGATGGTAAACTTACACCTCCTTTTGAGTATCTGAGTGATTATGCTTATCCGATTTCTCGTGATTAAGTAAGTTTTTCACTGCCATGTCTATGGTAGGATATTTAAAAGTATATCCGGATGCTTCAATTTTATCAGCACTTACATGCACACTCTGCATGACTGCTGAAGGCATTTCACCCATAAGTATTTTAAGCAAATAGCTGGGTACATAAAATGGAATCTTTATGCCTTTTTTAGTAGTAGCTATAGACCACATTAGTTGTTTTTGACTTACTGCATTAGGGGCTACTGCATTGAACGTACCCTTTATTTCGACATTCGTTAATGCCCAAATGATGATGTTGCAAAGGTCGCTAATGTGAATCCAACTCATTATTTGTTTGCCATTTCCTATAATAGGAACTATTCCCCAGTTTTGAGGAGCTACAAACTTTGGAAAAGCACCATCATCTCTTCCTAATACTACACCAAATCTTAAAATTATAGTTCTTAAAAATGAATCCCCTGTATGTGAAGCTTCTTCCCATAAGTTGCATACAGTACCTAAAAAATCAGTAGCAGGTGCGGATGTTTCATTAAAAGGAATGGGAGGGGTAGCGTCTGCACCATAATAATTGATCGCAGAAGCGCTAATGAGGGTTTTGCAATTGGGGGCATGTTTTCGTAATCGCTCTATCAAAAATTCAGTACTTCGTACACGACTGTCTAAAATTTCTTGTTTTCTTTTTAATATTTCATCTGACAACAACTGGGCTTC
>CALMXV010000070.1 GCA_937871155.1 uncultured Taibaiella sp.
GCCTATGGCAACCACAGATGTATCTAACATCATTCAAAAAGGAGGCACTATCCTGAAAACAGCACGCAGCAAGGAGTTTATGACGGATGAAGGCAGAGAAAAAGCGTTCAGGCAATTGCAATCAAATAATATCGATGCACTCGTTTTAATAGGTGGAGATGGAACATTCAGAGGAGCTACAGCTTTTTTTAATTCTTATCAGATTCCGGCTATTGGTATTCCGGGTACCATAGATAAAGACCTATCTGGCACTGATTTCACCATAGGTTTTGATACAGCAGTAAATACTGCAGTAGAAGCAATTGATAAGATAAGAGATACTGCAGAATCACACGATCGTTTGTTTGTAGTAGAAGTTATGGGTCGTGATGCCGGCTATATCGCGCTGAATAGTGGTATCTCTTGTGGTGCAGAAGACATCTTAATGCCTGAAACACCTACTCAGATTCAAGAAATCATTCAACGTATAGATGCAGATGAACGAAGAAAAAAGCTCGTGCATTTAATTGTTACTGCTGAAGGCGATGAGTTTGGTGGAGCCGATCATGTTTTAACACTATTGAAAGAGCGTTTCCCTAATAAAGATATTCGAGCGGCGATACTAGGACATATTCAGCGTGGTGGTGCACCAACATACGCCGATAGAGTGCTGGCAAGCAGGCTGGGTTATGCAGCAGTAAAGGCTTTGCAAGAAGGCAGGCATTTACAAATGGTCGGCATTGTAAATAATGTTGTCATCTTTACACACTTTGAAAATGTAGTGAAACAACATTGCTGTATGCAGTCGGATATGTTGGAGATGATTCCTGTGTTATCTGCCTAAGTAACGTTAAAAATGAATTTAAAAAAAGAACGTAGTCTTCAAAATTGCCTATAGTCTTAGATGAAAGAAACTATTATAAACAACCTTGCTACTATCCAACAACGAATCAATAATGCTTGTCATAAAGCCGGTAGAAACCCTAGTGAAGTAAAGCTGTTATTGGCGACAAAGACTATAACTCCTGAGCGTATTAAAATAGCTATGGAAGCGGGTTATACCTTAATTGCTGAAAATAAAATTCAGGAATTAAAAGAAAAGTTTGAAGCCTTGAAATCGCATCAACATACCAATCATTTTATAGGCCATTTACAGTCCAATAAAATAAAAGACTTGTTGAAGTGCGATGTGACTTGTGTGCAATCTATAGATAGAATAGAACTAGCCGAAAAGCTACATCAACGTTTATTACAAGAAAATAAAACCATCGAAGTGTTCATACAAGTAAATACTTCTAATGAAGCTAGCAAATTTGGAATAGCGCCGGAAGAAGCTTTAACACTTATAAAGCAAGTATCCTTATTAAACACTTTGAAGATAAAAGGCTTGATGACGATAGGGATATTCAGTGCTGAATTGGAGAAGGTGAGGGACTGTTTTCAATTATTAAAACGAATACAGCAAGAGGTTATAGCACTTGCTTTACCAAATGTGGAGATGCAGGAGTTGTCGATGGGAATGAGTGGTGATTTAGAAGTAGCGATAGAAGAAGGCGCCACTATTGTAAGAGTGGGTACGGCGGTATTTGGCGCACGTATTTATCCTGATAGTTATTATTGGAATGAGCAGCCATAAACTTAAGTTGCGACCATAGTTTTTAATTAATGGAAGCTAATGAAATGAATTCATAAAAATAGGAAACTTAATTAGTCAAGTCAAAATAGTTCAGTAACTTCAATGTGCTAATATAATCGAGGAAATTTTTAATAATAATACACCATGAAAAATACAGCTATAGGTCTTACGCCTGCACAAACTGAAACGCTCACTTCCGTTTTAATGCCGCTTTTGGCGGATGAATCCCTTTTATATTTAAAAACTAGAAATGCACATTGGAATATAGAAGGAGCCGATTTTCATACCATGCATGTTTATTTTGAGACCCTTTATACCGAGTTGGAAACTGTAATTGACGAGGTCGCAGAATACATTCGTAAAATTGGACATTATGCTCCGGCAACCATGAAAGAGTATTTGGAGCTAACCCATCTTACAGAAAAACGAATTGATAAAAATGACAGTCTTAGCTTTATCAAAGACTTGCTTGCAGACCACGAATCCATAATCGTGTTTTTAAGAGAAAGTATTCTAAAGCTTGGCAAAGAAGTGGAACTTGCCTATGCTACCATAGACTACTTGATATCATTGATGGATCAACATGAAAAAACTGCTTGGATGCTTCGCTCGCATTTGAAATAACGGATGGGCTTTTAGTGGCGAACGATTGTATAAGGTTCCCCAATTTTAAGTTAGGCACTATTTTCAGTTCGCAAACAGATTGAAAGTAGTGCCTTCTTTTTTTCTTTAATTGGCTATAAAACTTTAATGAAACCTTAATTTATCTAAATCATCTAAAGAAATAAGAAGCAAGGTAGTACTTCAGTTTAAAAAAACGTTTAGTTGCTTACCTTTGGCGACTATGTCAATTAAAGTAGCGTCCCTTACAAAAAAATACGGAGAGCAGGTTGCAGTAAATCATATTTCTTTTGAGTTGAACAAAGGCGAAATTGTCGGATTTCTTGGTCCTAATGGGGCTGGTAAATCCACAACAATGAAGATGATTACCGGCTATCTTCCGCCAACAGACGGTAAAGCTGTCGTATGTGGCTTTGACATAGAAACCCATCCAATGGAAGTACGCAAGCGCGTTGGATATTTACCGGAAGCGAATCCTCTCTATAATGAAATGTATGTAAGAGAATATTTAGAGTTTTCGGCAGGCATACATAAAATGAAAAATGCACAACCACAAATTGAGAAAATCATCGCTATGACTGGTTTGAATAAAGAGGTGCATAAGAAAATTGGGATGTTGTCGAAAGGCTATAAGCAAAGGGTGGGGTTGGCACAAGCCATGTTGCACAATCCTGAAGTTCTCATACTAGATGAGCCTACATCGGGTCTTGACCCCAACCAACTCGTAGAGATTCGTGACTTGATAAAAGAAATTGGAAAAGAAAAAACAGTGTTGCTATCAACGCATATTATGCAAGAAGTGCAAGCCATGTGTAGCCGTGCTATAATCATAAGCAACGGAAATATTGTAGCAGATGATAAAATTGATAACTTACAACACGTCAATAAACAAGAAAAAGTTCTTATTGTAAGCTTCGAAAATGAAGTGGATACTACTTTATTTAAGAAACTCAGATTGGCACAAAAAATAGAATCATTAGAAAATAAGCGCTGGAGAATACGAGCTAATAATCCTGAAGAGCTAAGGAAAGAAGTGATGAAATGGGCGCTAGACAACGATTTGTATATTACATCTCTGCAAACAGAAACACAATCATTAGAAGAGGTGTTTCGATCATTGACTACTTCCAAATAACAGCTAAGACCTCTCTATTGTTAGTCATCCCCTTTATCTAAAGTAAAGCCAAAGGAGGAACCCACACCCACCGTGCTTCTGGCAGTAACAGTATGTCCATGTGCTTCTATAATATGCTTCACAATTGAAAGCCCTAAACCGGTGCCTCCTGTTTTATTGTTTCTACTTTTATCGGTTCTGTAAAAGCGTTCAAAGATTCTTGGAAGGTGTTCTTCGGCAATGCCAGGACCATCATCTGATAGTTCTACATAAACATGCTTATCATCTATCAAATAACATCCTGCAGTTAGAGTGCCATTATCAATGCCATATTTCAATGCATTTTCAACGAGATTAAACACAACTTGTTTTATTTTCTGCTTGTCTGCATTCACTATTATATTTCCTTCAGTGCCCTTCTTAAAAGCAAAGTGTATGTTGCGTTCTTTTGCTTTTAATGCCATTTGTTCAAACACTTCTTGAAGCATCTGTTGAATAGAAAAAGTTTCAAAATCCAAAGGAATTAGTCCTACTTCTAATTGAGAGATTTCATTTAAATCATCTACTAACCTTGCTAGTCGTTCGATACCCTTAGAGGCATTTTTTAAAAATTTTTCATTGACCGAATCATCTTTTAATGCACCGGCTATGAGCGTGTCAATATATCCTTGAACGGTAAAAATAGGGGTACGAAGTTCGTGTGCTACATTCATCAAAAACTCTTTCCTAAACTGTTCATTATTCTGAAGGTCTTCAATTTCTTTGCTACGTGAGATTGCCCAGTTTTCTACATCATTTCCTACATCATCTAATGATTTTTGAGGGAGGATGTTTTCATAAAAAAACTCTTCTCTTTTGGTTGCTTTGGTGTGATAGATGAGTTTGTAGATGAGTTTAATTTTTCGATAAATAAAGCGTTGTAAGGTGTATTGATAAATATAATACACTACAATAAATGTGATAGCAAAAACAAGGATGGGAATATACCAATGCGGCTGTAAAATAAGGCTCAGCAAGACATTCACCAATGCAATGATAAGAGCTGTAAACACAGATATGGACCGAGGTGATAGATTTTTCGTATCAAAAAATGACATCTTAGCTTGGTTCAGAGATTTCAAATTTATAGCCAACTCCTTTAATCGTCGTGAATAAGTCGATGCCTACTTTTTGACGTATCTTTCGAACATGTACATCAATTGTGCGGTCTCCAACAATCACATCGGCTCCCCAAACTTTATCTAAGATTTCATTTCGTAAAAATACACGCCCCGGCTTTGAGGCTAGCAACATCAATAGTTCAAATTCTTTTTTAGCTAAGGCAATTACTTGTTGGTTATACGTTACTGTATGATGGGTTTTGTTGATTTCTAAATTTCCAAAGTTGAGTATTGTTTGTTCTTCCTCACGTTTGGATCTGCGGAGTGCTGTTTGAATACGTGTCAGTAATACTTCTGTTTTAATAGGCTTTCGGATAAAGTCATCTGCACCTAATTGTAATCCGGTTATTTCCGTGGCTTCATCACTTTTAGCAGTAAGCATGATAATAGCTGTATTGGCAAAAGCAGCCATATTCCGTAGTTCTTTCAAGGTTTCAATGCCATCTTTTTTGGGCATCATGATATCCAAAAGAATCAAGTCTGGATTGAAAGCCTTAGCTTTTGTAATAGCCTCTATCCCATTGCTGGCTGTTGCAATTTCATAACCCTGTTGTTTTAAATTGTAGCTGATGATTTCTACAATTGACTCTTCATCATCTACCAATAATATTTTCCCTAAAGTTGTTTCCATTTGATTGTTTTGATTTATTAAAAGTGGTGTTTTTAAAAAAATGAAGATTATGAAATGTGTTGTTTTACATAATCATCTACATTAGAAAACATAAATGTTGGATATTCATCAGCAAATTTCTTTTTTACAAAACCTCCAATTAAAGGACGCTTTGCGGGTTGGTTCATCGCTTCGGTGCTCATTGGAATTAATTCATACTCGGCATCGGGAAAGTATTTTAAGACTCGTAAGGCAAGCTCCACACGATTCAAAAAATCAGAGCTAGCAATATGATAGATACCCGATTTTTTATCGTCTAAAAGCACATACATGGCTCTGGCTATATCCCAAGCATTGCATGGAGTGGCATATTGATCATAAGGTAACTTTAAGGTAAGCTTTTGGTTGTTTTTGCATTGGTCAATGATGCGAGCAATAAAGTTTTTTCCACGTGCTTCATCACCATAAACATTGGTAATGCGTAATACCAAAGTATGGGATAACTCTTGCAAGGAAAGTGTTTCTCCCATTAATTTATGACGTGCATACACGCTTAATGGATTCACAGGGGAGGTTTCTGTATAGGGTCCCTCTTTACCATCAAATACATAGTCGGTAGAAATATAAACGAAACGTGCGTTGCAATCTTTAGCAAGTGCTATCAAGTTCAAAGTACTTTGAACAGTTTTTTGATAGCTTTCTTCTTCGTTGGTTTCACAATAATCAACATGAGTAAGGGCACCACAATGAATAATAACATCCGGTTGAAATGCACGAATATCATAGTTGCTGCGGTCAGTTGGGTCTAAGGTGTTGTAATAAACCGTGTCTGGCGTGGCATAAGAAAAATAGGAACCTACAACATTCCAACCTTGCTCATTAAAATGTTTTAAGCAATTGCTACCTACTAATCCACTTGCACCCGCTATAAATACTTTCATAAGATGTTATTGATAATTCTGGGCGAAGATAAGTTACCCATTGGTTTTAATTAGGTTCTTTCTATTACATCCTATTATAGTGAAGACTATTTGATAGAAACAAAATCTGTAGTTGCTAGCTTGAATATTTTTAGGAATTTTTTGCTTTTGTAAAATAAAACTGCTCTGAAAATCGTGACAAGTCAACGTTTCAGAGCAGTAAAATTTTTGGTTTCCTTCTATTATATTAAGCTAACACTTCTTTCAACAAAAGCCGTTAGTTCTTTACCAGTTAGCATTCCTTGAGAAAGTAAAGCCAGATCAAAGGCTTGCTTGGCAAGTTGTTTCTGAAGATTCTCATCGGTAGTATTGATGATTTTGGTGATTAAACTATGATTGCCATTTACAGCTACTTTATAGTTATCAGGCATCATACCATAAAAATTAAAGCCACCATTGCCCCCCATTTTAGACATGTCTTTCATACGGCGCATATACTCTTCCATGGTGATAGTTACAGGAAGCTCATCCGGGTTATGGCTTTCTATTTCTACTTGCATATTTGGATTGTGAATTGCCTCGCTAAAAATACTTTTTACTTTTTCCTTTTCTTCCTCTGTCAATACCATCGCTATTGTTTCTTCTTTTTCGATAAGCTTGTTAGCTACATCAGCATCTACACGCTTAAAAGAAGTATGTTCTATTTTTTGCTCTAGCTGACCTACAAAATGGTTGTCTAATGGGCCATCCATGACTAATACGTCATAGCTTTTACGATGCGCAGCTTGGATAAAGCTATCTTGTTTAGCTACATCATTGCTATAGATGTACACTACTTTTTCTGACTTGTCAGTTTGTTCTGGTGCTATTTTTTCACGGTATTCATCAAGTGTGAACAGCTGGTTGTCGGTACTTTGAAGTAATACGAAGTCTTTAGCTTTTTCATAAAATTTCTCTTCGGTTATCATTCCATATTTTACAAAGAGCCCTATATCTTTCCATTTATCCTCAAATGATTTTCTATCATTCTTAAACAACTCACTTAGTTTGTCTGCAACTTTTTTAGTGATGTAATTGTTGATTTTTTTTACATGACTATCGGCTTGTAAAAAGCTTCTTGATACATTCAACGGAATATCCGGACTGTCAATCACACCATGTAATAACATCAAAAATTCAGGTACAATATCTTTTACTTCATCAGTAATGAATACTTGACGGCTGTATAACTGAATCTTGTTTTTTTGAAGTTCCATTTCATTTTTCACCTTAGGGAAATAAAGCACTCCAGTAAGGTTAAATGGATAGTCAACATTCAAGTGAATCCAGAATAATGGATCTTCTGAAAACGGATAAAGTTCTTTATAGAAGCTTAGATAATCTTCGTCTTTTAGTTCTGAAGGAGATTTTGTCCAAAGAGGAGTGGTGTTGTTGATAATATTGTCAACTACTACTTCTTTGTATTGCGCTTTGCCATCTTTGTCTTCACCATCAGGTTCTCTATTGGTACGTGTACCAAATTTGATAGGCACCGGTAAGAAGCGACAATGCTTATCTAAAATTTGTTGCAGTTTATGTTCGTTAAGAAACTCTTTGTTTTCTTCGTTGATATGTAAGATGATGTCGGTGCCTCTGTTTCCCTTGTTGCCTTCACTAATTTCAAACTCTGTACTACCATCACATACCCAACGAGCAGGTTGTTCTTGTTCTTGAAAAGAACGTGATTGAATTTCTACTGAATCTGCAACCATAAAAGCCGAATAAAAGCCCAATCCAAAACGACCAATTATTTCGTTAGCATCTTTAGCTTCTTTAAATTTTTCCATAAACTCTGTAGCTCCTGAAAAGGCAATTTGATTGATGTATTTTTTGATTTCCTCAGCAGTCATCCCAATCCCTTTATCAGAAACGGTTATGGTTTTTGCTGCTTCATCAAAAGAGATTTCGATAGTAGTGTCACCTAATTCACCTTGGAATTGTCCTATAGCAGCTAGGCGTTTCATTTTTTGGGTCGCATCTACAGCGTTAGATACCAACTCTCTTAAAAATATCTCGTGGTCTGAGTAAAGAAACTTCTTAATAATGGGGAATATATTCTCTGTATGTATTGAAATATTTCCTTTTTCCTTTAACATAAAAATTATTTTTTTTCATTTTGTTGCAATCTTTGTTCCTAACTGATTTAAAAAGACAATTTGGCAGCCAATTCATAAGCACAATGCCCTTTGAGAATTTGAATGCAGTTTTTCATTTGTGTATTTTTACTTTAATGATGAAAGGAATAATCATAATTCTATTTAGCGGTCTCAGTTTTTCCGTCAATGCACAGTCTTATAGAGATAGCATTTATGCTCATAGAGTTCATTATAAGCAAGAGTTCATAACGGATAGCCATAGTCCATTAAAAGCAAGTGATACAGATTATTTACAATTCTTTGCTCCCAATATAAAATTTAGAGTGGTAGCAAAGTTCTTCAAGTCAAATGATACACTTCCTTTTGACATGCATACTTACAGTGGTAAACTAAAACCCTATAGGAAGTATGGAGATGTAGTATTTAGAATTGGGAAAAAACGTTGCCAATTAGAAGTTTATCAGAGCCTTGATTTGATAAAAAAAGAAGCTACTCAAGATTATTTATTTCTTCCTTTTAATGACTTGACAAATTATGCAACTACCTATGCCGGCGGCAGATATTTGGATTTAGCTCTTTCTGATATCAAAAATAGTTTGGTAATGCTAGATTTTAATAAAGCCTATAACCCATACTGTGCCTTTGCGTCTGGTTACTCTTGTCCTATTCCACCTGTCGCGAATCGATTAACGGTTGCTATCAAAGCCGGTGAAAAACTTTTTGGGAATGCCGTTGAAGAAAAATAGTTTTGATTCCGTTATTCTTAAAAAAATGAAAATTAATGTCGCAAAAAGTAAACTTAGCCATTCAAGTATTGCCACTTGGAATAGCCAAAAAAGAAGCCTATAAAATCATCGATGAAGCTATAAAATGTATCAAACGTTCTGGCCATAACTATGCAGTGAGTGCTTTTGAAACCACTATTGAAGGGACTTATGACGAAGTGATGGAAGTCTTGGAAGATATTCAATTAGCTTGTAAAAAGGCAGGTGCAACTGAAGTGCTTATAAATATGAAATTACAACGTTCTTTTGTCAAAGATATTTTTATAAGTGATAAAACAGGTAAGTACGCATAAAGGTAAAAAAGGAAGCAACTATAAAATTGTCCTTTAAAATAGTTGAAAGGTTTATATTACTATAAGAGGCTGTACGAAAAATTTCGACAGCCTCTATTTTGTAAGTTTTGATTGTATCTATCCAGATACAGTTGTTCTGTTCAATTATTCAATTAACAAGAGGATTGTCTTACTTTTCGGACACTCTTTATTCTCTTAATGACCTTGAGATAAACTTAGTAAATTGAATTACCACTAATAGAAGAAGTAATGTTTGAAGCACCTTTTGTATTATCAACAACAGGCGAACATTCAATTAATCCATTGATATTTTGTTTCCAGATTAGGTTGCCTGTTTCTGGATCTAAACAATAAAAATATTTATCAAAGCTTCCAAAATAAAGTTTATTATCATACACTAATGGAGAAGATTTTATAAGTCCTTTTGTTGTATGTCTCCATTTTACTACTCCGTCAATCACGTTTACGGCATACAGATTATAGTCAAGGCTGCCAATATATAGGATTTGATTGTAAGCAAATACAGAAGAGGAGAGGCGATCATTTAAGTAGATAGGTTCCCAGCGAGGTAAGCCAGCAATAGCATCTAAACAATAAAGTTTTCCATCATCACTTCCAAAAATACAGTTGCCACCATATAGAATAGGAGATGTATTTATCATACCACCTGTAGCATATTCCCATACTTTAGTACCGTCAAAAATACTTAGCTTATACATTTTATTGTCTTTACAGCCAATGTAAACAAAAGAATCTTTCACAACTGGCGAAGAGGTAAACGCTGTTCCACTAGTAAAACTCCATACAGTTGCTCCATTTTTCTTATCAATAGCATATACAGCACCATCGCTACAGCCGAAAACTATAACCGTATCAAAAACTGTGGCAGAAGAGAAAATACCCGCTCCAAATGATGCCTGCCAATTCATTTTATCTGTAGTGATATCATAAGAGTAGAAGTTGTTATCACCGGCTCCGAAGTAGATGTTGTTCCCTTCACCGGTAGGTGTAGCTATTACTTGACCTGGTATAAAATAGGTGGCTAATGAAACTCCAGTTTTAGCATCTAACTTAGAAATTCTTCCATTCTCACCTGTAACAAATACGAAATTCTTTAGCACTAAAGGAGATGCTTGAATATTAGCCCCAACAAAAAATTCCCATTTCTTATCTCCTGAATTTGGATCAAGTGCATAGACAAAGCCATTTTGACTACCTATTATGACACTTGGTGTGTAGTTACTCACAAGAGGTAAATCGTCACTAATTTCTTTTTTACAAGAGGAGAAAAATGGTAAGAGAGCAATAACAATAATTAGTACCTGATTAAAACGGATTTGCATAATGCCTGAAAGTTAGAAAATATATTGATGCAAAATAATGGTTTTAGTTTTTTATTGCAAGCAATCTTTAAATTAAAAATCCGGTAAAGAAAATTACCGGATTATAATATCAAAAAATCAACTGGTTTTAAGCTAATGCTTTTTCTTTTTGGCGTTTAAGTTGTTCGGCCATAGAGTCAAGGGCTTTATCAAAAGATTCCTCAAATGTCTTTGTACTTTGCTTTACAAAATAAGAGTGTTTTGGTACATACACTTTGATTTCTGCAATTTTATCCTTGATGTTGTGTGCTACATTATCCAACTTTAAATAGACTTCTACGTCAATGATACGGTCATGGAAGGTACTTAGTTTCACAATTTTCTTCTGTACATGTTCTAGTAATTTAGCATCTGCATCAAAGTGTACGGTTCTGATTTGTACGTTCATAATAATGAATCTTTAAGTGGTTAAAAAATAAATGAATTTTGTAGATTTTAAATCATAGTTAGCCTTTTGGATGGTTCAATTTATGGATTTCTTTTAGCTTATCGATGTTAATGTGAGTATAAATTTGAGTAGCGGCTAAACTAGAATGACCCAATAGGTCTTTTATAGCTTGAATGTTAGCGCCGTTTTTCAATAAATGTGTAGCGAAACTGTGTCTTAGTATATGTGGGCTTTTCTTTTTTTGAGTTGTAACAGCACTTAAATATTGTTTGGCTATTCGATATACATAATGAGGATAGAGTGCTTCTCCATTTTCTAATTGTAGTAAGTTGTTTGAATTTATGAAACCCATCGCATTCTTATATTCTATATACTCCTTAAGAGAATGAAGTAGCGATTTGCTCAGAGGTATTAACCGTTCTTTATTGCCTTTCCCTAAAACTCGTAATTGTTGTAACGACCATTCAATGCTAGAATCTTTTAAATTTATCAATTCAGCTCTACGCATGCCGGTTTGGTATAAAAGCTCACATATCAGTTGATCGGTTTTGCCTTTTAGTCCGGTTCCAAAATCTAGTTCATTTAATAATAGCTCAGCTTCAGTTTCTTTAATTGATGAGGGTAGTCTTTCTTCTGAAACGCGAAGAGTATGAAGTTTTTTAAGTGGATTTTGTTTTATGATATCTTTTGTCAGCAGATATTTATAAAAGCTATTAAGTGTTGAAAGTTTTCTATTGATAGTTCTAGTTTTTTGCTCATCATTTTTCAATGAAGCCAACCAGCTACGAATTTGGTAGTGGTTTACATGAGGGATTGTAAGGTCGGGGTAGTTGTATTGAATGAATTTTAAAAACTCATTCATATCATTCTCATAAGCACAAAGAGTATGTGGTGAATATCTTTTTTCAAAGCGGATAAAGTGTAGGTAATCTGTTATGCAAGCGTCACTCATAAACAAAAAGAATCTCGTCATGTAAATATATGACATTACATGACGAAATAAAAGCTATTTATAAAAATAACTGCTTAAAGTTCTACTTTGCCAGAAAGTATTTGCTGCTTGTAAATAGCTTTTAATACTTCTGTACGACGGCGAATAGATGGCTTAGTAAAGGATTGACGATTGCGCAACTGATTTAGGGTACGAGATTTTTCGTATTTTTTCTTGTACTTTTTAAGCGCTTTATCAATATTTTCACAGTCTTTTGAATCAATTATCAACATAATAGTTATACCCCCTTTTACTTTGGGAATGCAAAGGTAATAATTACTAGTGTAAATTCAAATTATTTTTTAAACATTATAGAGTCTGTTTTACCTCAATAAAATTCCCAGTCATTTATTAAATCTATTCTTCAACGCTTTTTATTTATTGGTAGGATGGTTGGTAAAAAATATTTTTGCAAAAATTTTTAAAATGCAGACAAAAGAAAAGGGGATTCTTTCAAGTATTTTTCAGATGAAATGCCCAAAATGCAGAACGGGAAATATGTTTAGTACCCCAAGTATCTTTCCTTTAAAAGATTTATTAAAAATGCCTGAAAGATGCACTACTTGTAGTCAGAAAATGGAAATTGAAGTAGGTTTTTACTATGGTACCGGCTATGTAAGTTATGCATTGACTCTTTTAATCCTAGCACTTGTTTTTGTATTTTATGGTCTATTTTTCGGATTGAGCTATAAAAACAATAGTGTGTTTATTGCATTAGGGATAGCTATTTCTTTGGTGGTTTTATTACAGCCCTGGTTAATGAGAATATCTAGAGTTCTATATTTATACCTTTTTGTAAAATACGACAAACAAGCTTCTAAAGAATAAACTGTAGGTCTAAACAAAGGTTGAAATTTTTGAAAGTGAACTATAAAATATTTTGACTTATAGCCCTTTTTCAAGTTTAGAATCAAGTTCAGACAGCATAAATGTTTCTTTAAGTTTTATCCTTCCCTCCACTTCATGTACGGTGGCACATTCTATTTTAGGATCGTGTTCAAAGAATAATATCCAATTTTCTTTAGCCGCTAAGCCCAATAGTTTTTTCTTTTCAGATAAAGTATCCAAAGGACGCATATCATAAGACATTACCCATGGCATAGATATATGGGCTATGCTTGGAAGCAGGTCTGCACAAAACAAAATCTTTACTCCATTATAATGAATTAATGGAAGCATCATTTGGTCAGTATGTCCGTTTGCTAATTCAATTGCGATTTCTGGTTGCCAAAATTGTCCATCAGAAGCTGTAACATATTGCATTTTCCCACTTTCTCGAATTGGGATAATATTTTCTTTCAAAAAAGAAGCTTTTTCTCGTTCATTGGGCTGAAGTGAACCCGCAAAATGTGTTTCATTTACCCAATATGTGGCATTAGGAAACGCAGGCAATAACTTTTCATCTATCTTAGATATTGCACCCCCACAATGGTCAAAATGTAAATGAGTAAGAAAGACATCTGTTATATCATTCCCGTTAAAACCATGTAAGGCAAGGTTTTTCTCAATGCTATCCTTTCCATGTGGATGAAAATGGCTAAAGAATTTTTCATCTTGTTTGGTGCCCATGCCGGTATCAATCAATATTTTTTTGGTATCAGTCACTACCAATAAGCAACGCATTGCCCATTGGCACATATTATTTTCATCTGAAGGGTTTTGTTTTTGCCACATTGATTTTGGCACTACACCATGCATAGCACCACCATCTAATTTAAAATAGCCTGCATTGATTGTATATAATTTCATCTTGTTACTTTTTATTGGAGAGTTATGAAAGGGATTGCTTTTTCGTTATTAGAATTACATAAATAAGAAAGGAGGCTCCTAATGCAAAAAACATAATCAAGGCTAAGATACTGTTTCGCATTGTTCCAGTTAGTTCATGTACCAATCCGAAAGTAAACATACCTAAAACAATTGCTACTTTTTCGGTTACATCATAAAAGCTGAAGTATGATGTAGTGTCTTGTGTTACCGGCATCATTTTAGAATAGGTGGAGCGACTTAATGATTGAATACCCCCCATGACTAAGCCTACTACTGCAGCTAGGAGATAAAACTCTGTAGGAGTAGTAGTATAGTAAGCAGCAATACAAATACCTATCCAGATGATGACAACACCTAACAACACATTGAAATTTCCCCATAAAGAAGAAAGTTTAGCCATCAATAAGGCTCCTGCAATAGCTACTAGTTGTATGATAAGTATAGTAGTGATTAATTCTTGCATGCCTAATAAACTACCATCAGCTTTTTTGATTTCTGAGCTACCAAAAATTGTTGCAGCAAGCATCACCGTTTGAACACCCATACTATACAAAAAGAAGGCGATCAAGTAAGTTTTAAGGACTTTTAGTTGTTTTATTTGAGTTGCTATTTTTTTTAACTCTTTAAAACCATTTGTGAGTAAGTTATATTCCGGATGTTGCTCAGCAGGCTGTCCTTTTGGAAGAATAAAATAGGGTATTAGTCCAAAACCAAGCCACCAAAGTCCTACAAGCAAAAAAGAAAAACGTATTGGAAAACTTTCATCTGAAAAAGCAGCAGCATTAAGCACCAACACTAAACAAACAATTTGTAACAGAACACTGCCAATATAGCCATAGGAATATCCTTGAGCACTAAGTTTATCACGCTCTTCTTTTCTAGCAATTTCTGGTAAATAAGCATTATAAAAAACTAAACTACCACAATAGCCAATTGCCGCCAATGTAGAACATAGCAGCCCCCAGCTTACAGTTTCTCGTTTGAAAAAGAACAAACCCATACATGCTAATGAACCGAGTGTGCAGAAAAATTGCATAAACATCTTCTTATTGCCTTTATAGTCTGCAATAGAAGAAAGGATAGGGGAGAGCAATGCTATAATGAAGTAAGCAAAGGCTATTGTATAATCAAAGAGAGCCCCATTTTTAAAACTATGTCCTAGTAAAACCACTTCATCATTTATTACTTTCCCATTACCATCTTTTAATGAAGTAACTGCCATATAATAAGCAGGGAAAATAGTAGAAGTAATAACTAAGTTGTAGGCACTATTTGCCCAATCATACATCGCCCATGCACGATGTAGTTTTTTGTTAGAGGGTGCTAGCATTTACTTTAAATGTAGAGCAATTGATTACTTTAAATTTTTAAGGTTTTTTCTTTATGATGGGTTTAAGCCTTTACTATCTTTTGGGTTGTTGATTAAAGCCATCATTTGTTGCATTGTGCGTTGCAAAGAATCATTAGAGCCATCTAAGAATATGGTATTGCCCTGTCCATTTTCTGCAAAATGCTTTATCGCATCTGTCCACATAGAGAATAGAATAAAGGAAGCATCTAAGTTGGCACTTTCCATTTCTTTAGCTGCCATAGCCATACCTTTTGCTACTTCTTCTCTAAATAACGCAACCCCTTGTCCTCTAAGCTGTGCCGCTTGACGTTCGGCTTCAGCAGATATTTTAATAGCATTTCCATCGGCTTCAGCAGCTTTAGTTTTAGTTATCAACAAGGCTTGTCCTTCGTTTTCAGCAGCAGCTTTTAGATTGTTGGAGGCAACTACCTGAGCCATGGAGCGCATAATGGTTTCGTCAAAAGCGATATCGTTTAGTTGTAGATCGAGTAAATGATACCCCCAATCTTCTAATTGTTTATCGAGTTGTTCTTTTACATGAAAGATGATTTCACTTCTTAATTGTAATATCTCAGATTGTTTTTTAGTGGCTACAAAAGCTCTTACAGAACCTTCTACACTTCTGATTAATGCTTGCATAAAATTGCGTTCATCCATAAACTTAAAGGCAACATTTTGAATGGTGATGCTTTCGCTGTTCAATACGGAATATAACAGCATGGCTGCAAAGTTTACATTTGCTTGGTCTTGTGTGATAGCTTGAAATTTTAATTCTATGGAACGATTTTGAATAGAAATTCTACTAAAAATGACTTCTATAAATGGAATCCTGAAATTTAAACCGGGTCTTAATATCCTTCTAAATTTCCCAAAAATGGTGACTACAGCTACTGTGCCTTGCTTGACCGTAACAATACTAAATACTAAAAATAAGACAAGGACGAAAAGGAAAATTGAAAATGCCATAAGAAAGGTTTTGTTGCAATTTAGTAAAAGATGTAAGATTTTTGTTTGACAAACTATTCTTACCGACCGATGTCCTCAAAATTTATTTTAGATACGGATAAAATGCATGAAGACTTCTTTAGTGATTCTAGATTGATAACAATAAGTAGTTCTTTGCCATGTTATCGTTTTTGTTGGATGCTGAATACTTTGCTAAACTTTGATTTAAAAAGAATGCCAGAACAAGACATCTTCATTAAAGTCAACGCAGAGGAAATGTATTTCTATTCGATCTATAAATACGAAGTACCTAATAGTAGCGACTGCTATTCTGTATATCAATTGAAAAATAATAAGAGACCGTTACTTGCGGATCTTAAAAATCTAGATTATCTGATAATGCTGAAAGGTCCGGCTGCTGTTGAAAAGACTAATGAATATTTAACCCTGCTTCGTACTATTAAAGAGATTCAATTGGCGCAAGTAGTGCTTCCTCATCAAGTAAAAAATATAGATTACCTGCTACTTTAGTTTTAGACCTTTTGTTTATAAAACTACCAAGATATATTCTTTAATTTGCCGGATAAATAATAGTCATGTCTCAAAAAATTGCAACCGATAAAGCTCCAAAACCAATGGGTCTTTACCCCCATGCTCGAAAAGTAGGCAACTTACTGTTCCTTTCAGGAATAGGTCCTCGCAACCCAGAAACTGATGAAATTCCCGGTTTGAAATTGGATAAACATGGTCAGTTCTTAAGTTTCGACTTTGAAGCTCAATGTCATAGTGTGTTTAAAAATGTGAAAACAGTTCTTGAAGAAAGCGGAAGTTCTTGGGACAAGCTTGTAGATGTCACCGTATTCCTCGTAGATATGAAACGCGATTTCCATTGCTATAATAAAATATATGCCGAATATTTTAAGGACAATCAACCTTGCCGTACAACAGTTAGTGTCCATTCACTACCTTCTGCCATAGCCATAGAACTGAAGTGCATTGCAGAGATTGATTAAATTTTGTTAAATGAACTATTCGCCTTTGTGCATTAACCTATTTTTCTATTTTTGTTGCCGTCTTAAAAGGGGGTGATTTGATGACAAGAAATTCAGCTTTTTAAGACAATATACCAAACATCATTTCGAATGAATTATCGTAAAATTAACAACATTGTTGGATGGGCAGTATTTGCTATTGCCACTACAGTTTACCTAATGACCATGGAGCCTACTGTAAGCTTCTGGGACTGTGGAGAGTTTATTTCTTGTGGCTATAAGCTAGAAGTGGGGCACTCGCCAGGGGCGCCATTTTTTATGTTGATACAACGTATTTTTGGTATTCTTGCCGGTGGTAATTTAACCAAAGTAGCCATGATGATTAATGCATGGTCGGCTATTGCTAGTGGTCTTACTATCTTATTCTTATTCTGGACGATCACCCATTTTGCTAAGCGGATACTTGCACCTGATGAAAGTCAAGAGCCTTTGGGCAACCAACTACTTTTGATTATGGGCGCGGGAGTTATTGGCGCACTAGCTTATACTTTTTCAGATACCTTTTGGTTTTCGGCAGTTGAGGCGGAAGTATATGCTACCTCTTCCTTGTTTATGGCTATCGTTTTTTGGGCGATGCTTAAATGGGAGCATATTGCAGATAAACCACATGCAGACCGTTGGCTCATCTTCATCTTCTTTATGATGGGGCTTACCATTGCTACCCACTTACTCAGCTTATTGGCGATTCCAACAATTGCGTTGATTTATTATTTCAAGAGATATGAAGTAACTAAGATGGGTACTTTAATTGCATTTATCATTGGTTGTGTGATTTTAGGAATTATACAAATCGGTGTGGTGCAAGGGCTGCCTTATTTAGCCTTTAAGTTTGATTACTTCTTTGTAAACAATCTTAGAATGCCTTTTGATATTGGAGCAATCGTATTCTTAATACTTTTTATCGCCTTATTAGTAGCCTTGTTGTTCTATGCTAAAAAGAAAGAAAACTACTTATTACATACAGCTACTTTAGGAATGATATTCGTAT
>CALMXV010000071.1 GCA_937871155.1 uncultured Taibaiella sp.
TGGGAATTTTTAAAAATTGTTGGCTATATCAATAAAAAAAATGCTTGAGTTTTTTTATTGTTACTGTATCTTCAAACTCAATTTCATCTACCCCATGTCTAATATACTTATAGCAGAAAGTGGCGCTACTAAAACCGATTGGAGGTTACTAGATGCTACTAAGAAAATCAAGTCGTTTAGTACTACAGGCATTAATCCTTACTTACAAACACCTGAAATGATATTAGCTGTTTTAGAAAATGAACTAGGTTGGGATGCTAAAAAACATCAAGCTGATAAAGTGTTTTATTATGGTACTGGAGTTAGCAATTCGGAACAGCAGAAGAAAATAGGCAAAGTACTAACCCATTTTTTCCAAACAAAGAGTGTAACCGTAAATCATGATATGCTGGCGGCAGCAAGGGCTGCATGTGGCAATAACAAAGGAGTCGTAAGCATTTTAGGTACGGGTAGCAACTCATGTTATTTTGATGGCAAACAAATCAAGGTGCAGCAACGCTCGCTAGGATATATAGCTGGTGATGAAGGCAGTGGCAACTACCTTGGTAAACGAGTATTACAGTATTATGCCTATAAAACCTTTGATGATGAGCTTACCATGTCTTTTGAAAAGTTATTCGGTGATGATTTTAACGCTATCGTCAAAAAGCTTTATGCGGAAACATTTCCTAACAGATATTTAGCAGAGTTCGTTTTGTTTCTACGAGAAAACAGAGGGCATTTTATGGTAGAAAATATCATCGAAGATTGTTTAAACGATTTTTTCAATGCCCATATATTAAAGTATCGTCAAAGCTGGAAAAGCCCCATTCATTTTGTAGGTTCTATAGCCTTTGAATTTAGAACTACTCTTAAAATGCTTTGCGAACAATATGAATTAGAGCTAGGCAACATTATTAAAAGTCCCATAGAACAATTAATTGGATACCATAAAGAATAAAGCTGAAAGGAATCATCCATGAGAGGATACTTACTATTATTTAAGTAATCTATCTATCGATTCTACCTCGTGTTATTTTATTCCATCAATTATCAATTAACTTTGCTCCCTTATTTTTAGTCGGATTCACCTATGGTAATTTTAGGCAATATTGTAGCCCGTTCCTTACATCTCAGAAAAAGATTAACTACCAAGGTAGCCACTCCTGAAAAATATCAATTACGCGTTTTAAGACAACTGCTTGAAAAAGCTCAATACACCAAATTTGGTAAACATTATGGCTACTCAGAAATTTTAAGTAATGAGTTAGATTTTTATAAAGCCTTTAGAAAACAAGTTCCCATTTTCACCTATAATGATATGTATCGTCATTGGATATGCCAATCATTAGAAGGAGAAGAAAATGTTTCTTGGCCTGGTAAAATAAAATACTTCGCTCTTAGCTCCGGCACATCTGAAAGCTCTAGCAAACACATACCGGTTACCAAAGACATGATTAAATCCATCAAGAATGCAGGATTTAAACAACTCTTTAGTATGGCCAATTATAAGATTCCTCCGATAGCTTATCAAAAAGGGATTCTTATGCTAGGTGGCACTACTTCACTTTTTGAAAAAGGCGAATACTATGAAGGTGACATGAGCGGTATTAGTGCAGCTACCATGCCTCGTTGGCTTTCTAATTTCTTTTATAAACCCGGTCAAAGAATCTCATTAAGACCCAATTGGGAAGACCGTATAAAACTGATTGTGCGTAATGCTAAAAACTGGGATGTAGGTACCGTATGTGGTGTGCCGGCTTGGGTACAAATTGTATTTGAGAAAATAATCAAATATCATAAAGTAAATCATATCCATGAAATATGGCCTAATCTGAGTGTATATATTCATGGAGGCGTAGCCTTTGAACCCTATAGAGAAAGCTTTAAACAATTACTAGGGAAGCCTATTACGTTCATTGAAACGTATATGGCTTCTGAGGGCTCTTTTGGTTTCCAAGCAAGACCTAACACCCCTGGCATTAAACTCGTATTAAACAACGGCATCTTTTATGAATTTGTTCCTTTTACCCGAGACAATTTTGATGAAGAGGGTAATATAAAAGAGAATGCTAAAGCTTATCTTATACACCAAGTAGATGAAGTAACTGAATATGCAGTCGTGCTTAGTACTTGTGCCGGCCTTTGGCGTTATGTGATTGGAGATGTCATCAAGTTTTCAAATGCTAACGAAGCAGAACTAGTCATCGTAGGCAGAACAAAACAATTCCTAAGTCTATGTGGTGAGCATATGAGTGTGGATAATATTAATAAAACGATAGAAGTAGTTGCCAAAGAAATGGACATCACCATTCGTGAATTTGCCGTTGGAGGCTTCCCTTACCAAAATTTATTTGCCCATCGTTGGTTTATTGGGTGTGACGACCCTTATGTAGATACTGAAAAGATAAAACAACTCATTGACAAAACACTTTGTGAGCTAAATGATGACTATGCTGTAGAACGTACATCTGCCCTCAAAGAAATATTTGTAGAGGTCCTTCCAGAACAGCACTTCTACGATTATCTAAAAGCTATTGGTAAAGATGGAGCAATGAATAAATTCCCAAGAGTACTAAAAGGTGAAAAATTAAAAGAATGGGAACTATGGTTGGCTAAGAATAAGCATAG
>CALMXV010000072.1 GCA_937871155.1 uncultured Taibaiella sp.
AATAGATCCCCTTCTGGTTCTACTAATGGAAGTTTGTCGGTGAATTGATTTAATGCTTGAAAACGCATCCGAACACCAGGTGAGATGGCACCTCCACGAAAAGCTTTATTTTTTTGAACAAAATTGTAAGTAATACAAGTACCACAACTAATGGCCATGACATTCTTATCCGGATAGGCAGCTTGTGCACCAACAGCCAAGGCTATACGATCAAGCCCTAAGGTTTCAGGAGAGCCGTAGGCATTCATAATAGGAAGACGACTATTGTCTGTCAACAGATGAATATGTTTTACCAATTTTCGAAGTATAGGAAGAAGTTGTTGGTCGTGTACAACAGAACAAATTATCACCCCTTCTGGTTGGTGAGCTTCTATTAATTTTTCAACACCTACAATGGAGGAGCCTTTCTCATATCTTTCTTGAGCAATGATAGCAGCACCATTAAAAATTGCGGCTTTAGTTGATGTATTGCCTTGATCTATACAAAGTGTTATGGACATAGTATTTATGTTATAAGGGCAAGTAAGATAATAAATTTACTCAGAAGGTAGGTAGTTAAAATTCTTTTAGCAATTGCAAAATAGCAATTAAAGTCTGGTAGGGTGTAGTAATAAATGTCGCTGCCAAAGCAAGAAAGCAATAAACACAAATACGCCATATTGAATTTCCAATATGGGCTCCACAAGAATAGGGATGAGTAATATGACCCAATTGGCTAGATAATAAAAGCCATTCCTAGTTAACTTTATTTCTGTAAGCGGATAGAACAACCAAATGACGAAAGCTACCGTTGTTATTAACCCTGCTCCAACGGCTATCAATATGATTTGATTGTGAGGAACTAAAAAATGCTTTTTCTCTACTTTGGGATAGAGCTTTTGATAACCACGACTCATTTCATGATAGATATCTCCTACGCCTACACCCAGTAACGGATTTTGTTGAATAATATTAAGGGCAACTTTGTAGGACATATACCTTCCAATATCACCATAATCCGGATTCATTTCACCCTTCTCAAAAACCTTAATCGACCACTTGAAATGATTCATCCTATTTTCTAGTGTAGGTATCATTTTAAAAGCACTATACGTAGCTAAGGTCATTACTACAATAGCTAGTGATGCAAAGACGCGAGTTTTCTTTCTAAGTAATAAATACAATAAGAATAAAAACATGAAAAGGTAAAAAGCTAACAAACCTGTACGCACGGCATATACATGAATAGCCAAAGCAAAGACTAAAAGACAACTCATAATAAAAATTCGTTGCCATCTTTTTTCAAGATATGGGAAGCAATAAAAACAACTCACAAAACCTAAAGCTAAAGCTAGAGTAAATCGTATATGCTCATCTTTAGGTAAGGTGGGAAGTACATTGGAGAATCGATATCCTTCGATAAAGAATGCAGGGTTATTTAATAAGAAGTATGCTGAATAACTAATACCTACTAGTAAACAACCACAAAGTGAAAGTATATAAAATTGTACTTGTCTTTTGCTAAAAGCCGGAATAAATGAATATGCTAAAGGCAAAAGCAGAATCGGGAGTTTTACTTGTAAATGCTCGCCCCAATACGTTTTGTCGTCACTCCAAAAATAACTAACAGCAAAAAGTAATAACCAAACCACACCCCAAAGCCACCATTTTTCTTTAAGCCATTTTCTAGGATGAATATTCCATAACGCATTTACGCCAAATAGAATCATAGCTACTGACAACACAATGCGAGATAGTAGAAACCCAATCAGCATAGCCACTATTAAAAAAATAGCTACGTTGGCTTTAGTTATCTGTTGTTTAAAACTATTTTTGTTCACTTACTTTACTTGTAGAATACAATATTAAACGAACGAATTTTTCAATTAGTGCAGGACAAGATAAATAATTTGCTTTTACAGATTCAATCAGGTGATATAAAGTCACTAGCAAGAACCATTACACTAGTAGAAAATGAGTTGAAAGGTTATGAAGAAGTATTAGAAAATTTAGCCACCAACACTGCTGCTAATGTGATAGGAATTACAGGCCCACCTGGTGCAGGAAAAAGTACGCTAGTAAATGCTTTAATTGACCATTGGGTACAACAAAATAAAAAGGTGGCAGTAATTGCAGTTGACCCATCTTCACCGTTTAACTATGGGGCATTATTAGGAGATAGGATTCGAATGAGTAAGTTTTTTAATCATCCCAATGTATATATACGCTCACTCGCAAGCAGAGGAGTACTCGGAGGATTGAATGCTAAAATTTTAGAGATTACTTATTTGGTGAAAGCTGCAGGATTTGATTTTGTATTAGTAGAGACAGTAGGTGTAGGTCAAAGTGAAGTGGATATCGCTGGTTTGGCGGATTGTACAGTAGTGACTCTCGTACCGGAAGCCGGTGATGAAATTCAAACTTTGAAATCAGGCATCATGGAAATTGCCGATGTCTTTGTAGTGAATAAAGCAGATAGAGATAATGCAGATGCACTTTATAGAAGCCTTAAAGCATTGGTACATGAAAGAGCAACATCAGAAGAAAAGAAAGTGTTGAAAACAATTGCTACTTCCAATGAAGGAATTCAAGAAGTGGCAACAGCTATTGAAAATTACTTGCTATATGGCGTAGTTACTAAAGAAAAAAAAGTTCACTTCCTTACAGAAAAAGCTTGGCAATTGATTGCTAATAGACGAATGAAAAACTTAAATCGTTTAAAAATTTATAACGAAATATCCCAACTTGACACGAATCATTTCAACCTTTTTCGTTTTATTAAAGACTATGAATAAGCTTGTTTATTATTAATTGGTTAACGCACTTGTACTACATAATAATTCACATTTATACTCTAAATTGCACACGTATCAACTTTTTTATATTCAATACTTGCAAAATCAAGAATCTAATATTAATTTAAAGTTCAGTATTAAAAGAGAGGATATCTATGAGATGATTTTTACTTCAACAAATTTATGGGTTCTGCTTTTGCAACTCTTCTAATACTATATGAGCTATTGGCAAATGTTTCTTAGTTATGGATTAGTTTTTTTAGTAGCATTAGCTACAAGCTATTTCACTGTGCCGCGAATAATTCTTATCGCCAAGTTGAAAAAGCTATATGACCTTCCTGACAATAATAGAAAAATTCACAAAGAGGTTGTTCCTAATTTAGGAGGCATCGCTATCTTTTTTTCAACTATGATAATTGGTAGTTTCTTTGTCACTCCTACACCTACCTCAAATTGGTGGCATTATATAGTTGCTTCGAGCCTTATCTTGTTTATCATTGGGTTAAAAGATGACATCCTTGTTATCGTTCCTTATAAGAAATTTTTGATTCAATTGATGACAGCTTCAATAGCAGTGTTCTTTGCAGATATAAGACTTCATTCTTTGCACGGTATATTAGGTATATATGAAATGCCTTACTGGTTGAGTTGTTCGTTTTCAATAATAGGAATTACGTTTGTTACCAATGCCTTTAATTTAATAGATGGTGTTGACGGCTTAGCCGGAACTATAAGCTTATTATGTACCTTGACATTAGGAGTGTCATTAGCTTTTCAAGGTGATGAAAATGCAGCCAAATTTTCTTTTGCTTTGATGGGTGCTCTAGCAGGTTTTTTATGGTTCAATCGATCT
>CALMXV010000073.1 GCA_937871155.1 uncultured Taibaiella sp.
GGTGCCTGAAACGGCTACACCCTTAAAAGACACGAAAAACGATTTACCCCAAGGACCTATTGTATCTACAGCAGAAGGAAAGGTGTCTCAAAATAGAACCTATCAAGATCTCCTGAAAAATAAAATTGACGAATACAATTTTGAGCAAATAGCTGCAACAGAATTGTACAAAGTAAACATTGAAACTGGGCAAGCTGTGAAAGCATATCCTAAAGCACTTTATACCGGTGAAAGTTTCTCGCCGGATGGTCAATATTTACTACTCTCCACTATACAAAAACCTTATTCATACCTCGTGCCTTATTCAAGATTCCCCTTAGAAACGAACCTCTATTCCAATGAAGGGAAACTAATAAGCCAAGTGAGAGCATTGCCTTTAGCAGAAGTGATGCCCAAAGGATTTATGGCGGTAAGAAAAGGAAAACGTCAACTTTTTTGGAGAGATGATAAGCCGGCAACCTTAGTATGGGTAGAAGCACTAGATAATGGTGACCCAGCTATGCAAGTAAGCTTTAGAGATGCGGTATCTACATGGGATGCTCCCTTCAATCAAGGGTCTAAACTATTAGTGCAAACCAGTCAAAGATTTTCCGGAATAGAGTGGGGCAATGATACACTTGCACTTGTTTCTGACCAATGGTATGATACCCGTAACAGTAGAACATTTTTCTTCAACCCTAATGAACCCATCCCTACCTTGAGGAAGGTATTTGATAGAAACTATCAAGACATCTATACCGACCCAGGCAATTTTGAAACAAAGCGAAATCAATTCGGTAGAGAAGTATTAGCTATAGAAAAAGGAAAGCTTTATTTGAAAGGTGAAGGGCATACTTTAAAAGGTCAGTTTCCCTTCATTGACGAAATGGATATTGCATCTTTAAAAACCAAACGTATTTACCAATCAACCTATAAAGACAAGTTAGAAAACATTAGTGATATAGTAGATATCAATAAGGGCTTAGTATTGGTAAGTATTCAATCGGCAACAGCCTATCCGAATTACTACTTGAGAAACATCAAGAAGAAAGAATCTCTAACAGCTATTACACAATTTAAGAACCCTTTTGAAAGTATTAAAAATGTACATAAAGAAGTCATCAAATATCAACGAAAAGATGGTGTAGCCTTGTCGGGTACTTTATACCTGCCTGCCGGTTATAATTACAAAAAGAAGGAGAAGCTACCTCTATTGATATGGGCGTATCCTGCTGAGTATAAAGACAAATCAAGTGCGGGGCAATCAACCCACAATTCTAACCAATTTACCTTTCCCTATTATGGCAGTTTTGTGTATTGGGTTACACGCGGCTATGCAGTTTTAGATGATGCATCCTTTCCAATAGTAGGTGAAGGGACTACGGAACCGAATGATCATTTTATCGAACAACTAACAGACAATGCCGCAGCAGCCATTGATGCAGTGGATCAACTAGGCTATATTGATAGGAAAAAAGTAGCTATAGGGGGGCACTCTTATGGCGCGTTTATGACTGCAAACTTACTGACACATACCCAACTTTTTGCCTGTGGAATTGCTCGAAGCGGTGCTTATAATCGTACGTT
>CALMXV010000074.1 GCA_937871155.1 uncultured Taibaiella sp.
TGTATTTTGTAATCTTATGTTTGTTGACAACAAACGCTCGATGAACTTGCACAAAAGAGGTCTCAGGCAAGCTGTCTAAAATGTTTTTGATAGTAGAGCGACATCTGTATGTTTTTTTATCTGTAAAAACATTTAAATAGTTTCCATCAGACTCAATATGATTGATAGCTTCGATAGGCAGTTCAACTTGATAGTCTTCGTCTTTAACCACAATAGAAGGCTTAGGCCTAAAGTGATCAACGGATTTCCGTAAAGCTATTTCTACTGAGTTGATTAAATCTACATTTTTAAACGGCTTCGTTAAGTACGAATAAGGATTTGAAAACAATGCCTTATTTATGATTTCTTGATTATCGTATGCTGTTAGAAAGATAAATGGTACTTTATGCTTCTCTTGAATTTGTTGGCTGATACTGATTCCATCCCGTTCTCCTTCTCCTAAATGTATATCTAGAATTGCCAAATTAATTGTTTCCAATCTTAATAGTTCAAACGCTTCTAATGCATTTTTGGATTCTAGTACATGATAGCCATTGCCTTCTAAAAGTTTCTTTGTAATTCTTCTATTTAAAAAATCGTCTTCAACAAGTAGGATAGTTTTCATGTTGTTTAAATAAACTATTTAAAGGTTAGTATAAGTTCAAATCCATTTTTATAATCTGTTTTCACTACCGCATCCAGTTGGTCAATAAGTCCTTTTATGATGGAGAGCCCTAGTCCATTTTCAGCTTGGATGTCAAAGTCATACCCAATGCCATTATCAGCATAATAAAGTTGTAGTTTTTGTGAGGCTTCTTCTTTTGAAAAGGCAATGGTTATAATACCTGTTTTCTTGTCTTGAAACGCATATTTTATACTGTTGCTTATCAACTCTACTAGTATTAAACCAATAGGCATTGCTTTCTCGATAGATATTTTTTCAACTTCGCAAGTAATGATGAGGCTAATTTTTTTTCGATTGATGTCATAGGAGTTGGCTACTAAATCGGCTAATTCGGCTAAGTATTTTTTAAAATCCACTTCATTTACATGCTCACTTATGTTCAGTTTTTTATGAATCAATGCCATTGATAAGACTCTATTCTGGCTTTCTCTTACAAGTTCATCTATAGTATTAAAGCCTATAGATTCTTTTTGAATTTCGAGTATGCTAATTACATGTTGTAGGTTGTTCTTTACTCGATGTTGCAACTCGGACAACAACACTTGTTTATGTTCAATCTCTTTAGTCATAGTTTCCATTTGACGACTGATGAGTATGTTCTGAGTTTGAATCTTTTTATTTTTTCTATAAAGTATTATTGACCCAATTCCCAAAATCAACAATAGACTTACAATGAAAAATATTTGTTGATTCTTGCTCTTTATTAGTGCTTGACTCTTTTCTAAATTATACTTTTCAGTCACTTTCTTTATTTCGATCTGTTCATTCTGAAGCGACTCCTTCTCTAATAATTCTTGATAAAGTTTAAGATTGTTGTATGCTGAATCTATATCTCCTATTGACTTAAAAATACCATGTCGAATCCTATAGGTATAGCTATTGATTGTTACTCCATTTTTATTGGAAAACAATATTGAAGAATCACTATACTTTAAAGCACTATCTAATTGCTTGTTTTTGATATAAGCCAATGAAATATTATCATACATTGCTACAGCGGTGCTATATTCTCTCTTATCAACATATCCCCTTATGGCATTACTATAATAAAAAACAGCTTCTTTGACATTCGTCTTAGAGTTGAGAATTCCTAATAATAAATTTCCATCTATGATTTCCCTTTTATTGTTGTATTGCTGAGCAAGTCTTAACCCCTCTTTGGCATACCATAAAGCTGAATCTTTATTATTGGTCAATCGATAATAAGAAGCTGCTCGAATAAAATACTCACTATAAAAACTATCTAATTTATATTGTCTATTTATTTCAAATGCTTTTTCTAAATAATTTTTACATAATTGGAAAGAGCTGTTATGTTCATAAATATTCTCAATTAGCAAGCAAGCTTTAAACTGCAACTCATGCAACTCATATTTTTGAGCTTTTTCTTCAATGGTCAATGCCAACGTTAAAGCCTTGCCTAGTTTGAGGTTTCTTGCATCTATATAGGCTAAGTGTAGGTCATTTTTAAGTATTGTTTTTCTAAAACTTCGAGTTTTAGATTGTTTTCCTATTGAATCGTTTTGCTTTAAGATTGCTTTTTCCGCAAGATCAAATTGATCATAAAACACCAAACTATCAATATTACTACTATCAAATGCCTCATTCATTGATTGTGCCTGCAAGAAAATTTGCATCATCAAACAAAACATTATAATACTTATTCGCGCAATCATTTATTAAATGTACAATTGAACGGTTTTAAATTGTATCAACAAGCTAGAAACCTAACCAAATTGTTTTGATAGTAAGCCCTTTTATATACTAAATCTTATTCACCTCATTCGATTTAAAGTGTACGTTTAGTCTTAATTTATTCATTGAATCTCCCAGAGAAAACAAAAGCATTCCTAAACATTAAAATTGATTGTTACAGGTTTTTTCATAAAAAATAGGGTTTAAAGATTTGTTTCATTAATTGGGTTTATACATTAAAACCATCCGTTTCTAATAAGGGTAATTTTTATGTTTCAATAGGCGATTTTCTAATTCTAACAATCAAATTATTGATAGAATTTCCATAAACATAGACCGTTCTGAACTCAACAAAAAAATAATGGGATGGAATATAGCTTTCAGGGATATAAGTGTTCCTTTTCCTTATCATTAAAAAAAATAGCCTTATTGAATTTTACTGGATACTTACATTTGCAAAAAATAAAAACATGCGCATAGCTTTGGTAGGTGCCACCGGATTAGTTGGTAGCACCATGTTACAAATTTTGGAAGAACGAAATTTCCCGGTATCAGAACTATATCCTGTTGCCTCCGCTAAATCGGTTGGTCAGTTAGTTACGTTTAAAGGAAAACAATATCCCATACTATCTTATAAAGATGCCATTGCAAAAAAACCACAGATAGCCTTGTTTAGTGCAGGAGGTAGCGTATCTCTTGAGTTGGCGCCACTTTTTGCAGCTGCCGGTTGCAAGGTTATTGACAATTCGTCTGCTTGGAGAATGGACCCAACTAAAAAATTGGTAATACCTGAGGTGAATGGGTCTGCATTAACACAAGAGGATTATATCATTGCCAATCCTAATTGTTCTACCATACAAATGTTGGTTGTATTACAGCCCTTACATCAAAAATATGGCATCAAACGAGTAGTAGTAAGCACCTACCAATCAGTAACCGGCACCGGACAAAAAGCTGTAAAAGAATTGCTACAACAACGTAATGGCACCACTCAACACGAAGTGTATCCACATACTATCGACTTAAACATTTTACCACATATTGATGTTTTTCAAGACAACGGCTATACCAAAGAAGAAATGAAAATGGTACAAGAAACTTGTAAGATAATGGGCGATGACAGCATCAAAGTAACAGCTACTACAGTGCGCGTACCGGTTATGGGTGGACATAGTGAAAGTGTCAACATAGAATTTTCAAAAGAATTTGAAGAGCAAGAAGTACGTAGCATTTTGCAACAAAGCCCAGGTATTATCGTAATCGATAATCCTGCTAATAATGAATACCCAATGCCGCTACTTGCTGCCGGTAAGGATGAAGTATTTGTAGGGCGAATCCGTAGAGACTACTCTCAAGAGCGCACTATGAATTGCTGGATTGTAGCGGATAATCTTCGAAAAGGAGCCGCTACCAATGCTGTACAGATTGCTGAATACCTTTTACAGCATCAATTAATCTCAGCATAAAAAACTGAGCATTTCATAAAAAAAAGAACCTTAAAAAGGTGGCTAATAAGATTCCAAATTGCGACTCGATCAAATAATTTATCATAATCGTCTAAGGTGCATAGAAAATTAACTTGCAAATGTTTATTTTCGCCTCTTATCAATTTCTAAATAGTACTAAACATGAAGCGTTTTCCCATATTGTCTTTAGGTATTGTAGCTATCTTATCATTAGTTATAGCTTGCAATAAGAATGACAATTACTGTCCTTTTGTAGCACCAGGTTTTGTAGCGGTAAACTTTACAGAAAATGATTATGACACCATTATCATTCGCCGTTTCGAAAAAGACAATTCTTTCTCAAAATTGGTGGATACTATACTGATGTCAAAGGCTGAAATGACTTACAAAACTATCGGTCAAGACTCGGTATTAATCACTAGTATCAATCCAAAATTTCGCTTATTCAACGAAGAAATATTTGCGAACGATTGGCAGATTTATATCCCCGGCGCTCAGGTTACTGAAAGCATCAGCGAAGTAAAAGGGCTTTATGAAACTCAAGCAAAACCAACACAGCCTTGCAAAAGCTATGTACAGTCTATGAAGTATCAAGGGTCGATTCGTACTTGTACTACTTGGCTTAGCGATTCCTACCGTTTCTATATTACCAAAAAATAATTCGC
>CALMXV010000075.1 GCA_937871155.1 uncultured Taibaiella sp.
ATCAACAACTCTGAAGCAATTGCTACAGCAGTAAAAGATATTCTTAAAGACCCTGTGAAATATGCTCGTTTTTCGAAAAATGCTAAGGAGCGATTCAATCAATATTTTACGAAAAACTTTATGATAGATACTTTTGAAAAACTCTATCGTAAGGTGGTAAAGTAAGAAGCTAAGTTTAAGCTAATAAATTTTTCAAGTATCGTTTGATGGTGAAATACATGAGGGTTAATAGCCCTCCTAATATGCCACCGAGTACCAAACCTTTTAACTTTCCTACTTTCTTCTTTTCTAAAGGGAGCACAGGTCGATCAATGATTTGTACCAAAGGAGATTCTCTTCTTTGTTCTATTTTTCCTAGTTCCAAGTTTGCTACCAACTGTTCTAAGATTGCCTTGTTCATTTCTACATCTACTATCATTTTTTGTGTAGGTACTTTCAATCGTTGAAAAGCGGGGTTGAGATTCGGTACGGCATCACTAGAGGACGCGGCTCCGCTAATAGCATAGTCCAACAAGCTTCTTACAGAATCTACTTGACGCTGAAGAATCGCAACATTCTGTTGGGAACGTTTTGTTTTGGATTGGGTATATAATTCCGTAGCATTCTCAATGAGTTTTTCTGCAAAGGCTTTTGAAAATAGTTCATCGTGAGTAATAAATTGTACATCTATGATATTGCCGTCTTTCTCAGGCTTGGCTACAAAGAGATTGTTTTCTACAATTCTTTTATACACCATCGTGATAATGCTATCAGCCTGTAAGCTATTTGGGTTTGGATAAGCTGCAAATTTTAAGTCTTTAAGTCGGGTATCTTTCCAAGCGTCTCTTAATTTATTTCTTTGCAGATACCGGTTAATAAGTAGCTGAGATTGTCCGTCAAAAATTGCGGGTGTCAACAAAGTTTGAGATACCATCGTTCTGGATTTCAAAAACACCATGATATTATCTTCATCTCCAAAAAGCCCACTGGAACTGCTCATACCCCCTAAACCAAACTTTGCTGCAATGCTGGCTACTCCGCCGCCATCGCTCTTTGCATTTTCTAATACGAA
>CALMXV010000076.1 GCA_937871155.1 uncultured Taibaiella sp.
CGTATTCATATACTTAGCAAAACAGAAGCTGCCCAACATTTGGGACAGCCTCTTTAAACTATTTTGAATTGTAGGATTCGTTTGAATTAGCATTATTGTGTTGCCAAATTCATTTCTTTAAGTAGCCAACCCGCACCACCAAATTTTTCTACTATAAACAAGGTGTATCGGATATCTAAAGAAATGTTTCTACAAAGGTTAGGGTCGAAATATAAATCACTCATAGTACCTTCCCAAATTCTGTCGAAGTTGGTGCCAATAAGTTGTCCTTTCTTATTAAGCACCGGGCTTCCGGAATTACCACCCGTTGTATGGTTGTCGGCAATAAAGGCTAAAGGCACTGTAGCACCATAAACTGAGTCTTTGATTGCCCATCTGCCATAGTCTTTGGCTAGATGAAGGTCTTTCAATTTTTGAGGAACTTTAAATTCATCCACCATTGGATTGTCTTTGGCGATGGCTTCATCCAAGTTGGTTTGGAATGCATAGGTTGCCGGTCCGTCTGGGTCAATACCTTTTACATTACCATAAGCTACACGTAATGTAAGATTCGCATCCGGGTAGATATCGTTGTTGTGTGCCGTCATTTGTGATTTCATGTAAAGACGGTTATAGTAATTCATATTTTTATTAAAACTGGCTAGTATGGGAAGTACTTTTTTAGCTCTATAATCTATGATAGCATTGTATAATTTCCAAGCCGGATCCATTTGTAGGGTAGCTGCATCTGCAATAGAAAGGTTGTTTAATAAGGCAGTCATTTTACTCTTGTCAGCTACCAAGGAGTGTGCATAAATATCTTGAGCCCAAGTGGTATAATCTTGTCCATAAGCAGCAAGCTCTTTTTTATAATAGTCAGGAGTGGCTCCACCCATGGCTTTCATATAGGCAGGCATTAAAACTGCGAATAAATTTTTATCGGTATTGGCGTCATAATTTTTATAAAAAGCTTGAATGGCAGCGGAAAACTTTTTTACAGAATCCAATTTTTGATGATCCGGCAAGGAGGATTCTAATATTTTAACCATTTTATCTAACACAGAAGCTTGAGCAATAAGTTCAATGCCCATCACAGCTTCATTTATATAAGTTTCAGCTTTAAGTGCAGCATTTGCTTTCGTAGTATTAGCAAGAATATTAGAGAGTACATTGTCATCAAACGCATAGGTTTGGTCGCTGATAGCCCATTGTTGATACCCGTTTTCATAGTTGGTCTTTTTATCAAAAACTTTATTGATTTTTAAACCTCTCATTTCGCCTTGCCATTTTTTCCAAGCATTCGCTACTCCGGCTCTTTTAGAAGTGTATTTTAGAAATACATCCCGTGAAGCAGTCATGTCTTTAGTCCATGATTCCAATTTGATAGTTCTCAACGAAACACTGATAGGGTCAATGATTTGGTCAATTTGTTTGAGTTGATACGATGAAATATACTGTTTGGTAGTGCCTGGAAATCCATAGACCATGGTAAAGTCATTTTCTTTATATCCCCCTATATTAATGGTAAAGAAATCTTTGGTTTGATAAGGCTTGTTGGCAGCAGCATAATCAGCAGGTTTATTATCTGCTCCTGCATAGATTCTAAACATACTAAAGTCGCCAGTATGTCTTGGAAACATCCAATTGTCGGTATCGCCACCAAATTGACCGATACCATTAGGTGGAAATCCGACTAAGCGAATGTCTTTAAAAGTTTCACTAATGATAACCCAATACTGATTGTTGTTGAAATAAGGCTTGATAGTCGCGTCTAACTTGGTAGTATATCGATATCCTTTTTCAAGGGCTTTGATTTTTCCTTCGATGAGTTTGTTACGTTGGTCGTCAGGCAAAGTATCTGCTATTCCTGGAAGAATCAGGTCGGTAACGTTTTCCATTTTACGGATAAACGTCACGGTTAGCCCAGGGCAAGGAAGTTCTTCTTGGGTATTCATTGCCCAAAAGCCATTGGCAAAATAATCTTTTTCTCTACTGCTGATACCTTGTACTGTACCATAGCCACAATGATGGTTGGTCAGTAAAAGCCCATTTCCTGAAATGATTTCGCCGGTGCAACCTTTCCCAAATAACACGACAGCATTATTAAGCCCTGTTCCATCAGCGTTGTAGATTTTTTCAATAGGGATTTCTAAACCCATCGCCTTCATGTCAGCTTCTTTCTTTTTGAGAGTGGGCGGTAGCCACATTCCTTCTTTAGAATTTGCCTCGTAGCCCACCCCAACAAGTAAGGTTACAGCTACTGTCTTTAAAATAGAATTGGTAATTCCGAATTTTTGAAACATCTTTATTCTTCAATTTTGGAAATAAAAATAAGGTTTTACTATAAAAATTTTAATCGAATCATTATATTAGCCCAATATTGTGATAATACTTTTTCAAGGATATGAGAAAAAGCCTACTAGTTTTACTACTGCTTGCCTTTACGCAACTTTCAAATGTATATGCCCAAAACCTATTCAGTGCTCCGGACACCGTCTGTGTAAGGCAAAAACTGTACTTGGTAGATAGTTTTACCAAACCAGCGGAATCTTATTATTGGGGTTTCTGCTCGGGTTATTTATACAACACAGCCCAAGGTGTTTATTCAGGAACTATATTTAATAATAAACCTACAGCTATTGAAGTAGCTAGGGATGGTGGTAACTACTATGCTTTTGTAGCAATACAAGGTACTACCGGTACTAATTCGGATTCCTTATTGATTCTTGACTTTAAAAATAGTTTGAGCAATGTACCAGATACCATCAACTTAGGTACATTGAATGATGTAATGCCGTTGCAAACAGCCAAATTATTTGCAACAAAAGATAATAATGGTAAGTGGTTCTTATTTATTTGCGGAGGTAATACTGTTCTCAACTCAGCATTAGTTCGTCTTGATTTTGGATCTTCTTTATCTAATACACCGAACATCGTGAATATGGACAATCACTCAGGATTATTGAACAAGCCGAGAGGTTTCTTTGTAGAAAGAGAAGCAGGTAACTACTATGGTTATGTAGTCAATAATGGAGATAATAAATTACTTCGTTTAGAATTTGGAAACAACCTTTCTCTTACACCTACAGTTGTTGATTTAGGGGCATCGTTTGCATTAGATGAACCTACTGATATGGTGCCAGTTCGCGAACAAGGTACTTGGTATGCTTTCGTAACCA
>CALMXV010000077.1 GCA_937871155.1 uncultured Taibaiella sp.
TCATCATTACTTGCTGCTTCTGCCACCAAGAGGTCGGGTAATGAAAACCCTTTGTTGTTGCCTTTATTAGTCTCCCAATTATCTTTATTGACGCCTATGATAAATACATGTTCAAATTCATGTCCTTTAGCGCTATAAGCAGTGTAAAAGCGCACTCCATCTTTGTTTTGTACCGATCGTTGAATGGATAATGCAATTTTTTCATCTTGCATTTTTTTAATGATAGCAAGAAAATCAGCTATAGTAATTCGTGGTTTTTTATCACATTCTTGTTTGATAAATTCAAAAAATGTATGCAGCACTTGCATGTCCCATATTTGACTATCTCCTTGCATCGCCCATGCAATTACGCCACCATCATAAATGATTTTTTGAAACAACATGGGTAAGGTGAGTGAGGTAACCTCCCGAATCCATGTTTCCAATTGATCACCCAATTTACTGATAGCGGTAGCAGTATTCAACTCCAATGTTTGAAGTAGCAAATTGTCGTGAAGTAAGAATCTCCAATACTTATGTTTTGTGTTTTTTTCTTGTAAGTATAAGCTAAGAGTTGCAATATCTATCGGGTCAATACCCAAGAAGGAGCTATGTAAAATAGGAAATAGATACACTTCGCCACTTAATGGTTTGGAGACTTCTGCTTGTAAATATGAAAAGACTTGTAACAATTGCTGCACTAACGGTAAGTCAAGAATATTGACGGGTTTTCGTACCCAATAAGGAAGCTGTTCTCGCTCCATCTGGGCAATTAACGATGCTGCTTGTTTGTGATTTTTATACAATACGGCTACATCACTTAATGGTACTCCGGCAGCTTGTAAGGCTTTTATTTTTTCAATTATATGTAGCCCCTCATGTACTTCGTTGTGATAAATAACTACTGAGGGTTCTACCGCCTGTTCTGTCTTGAAGCGCGGATGTGCCGAAGTAATATGCTTATTAAGGTTTAGGTATTTTAGTGTATTTACTAATCGTTGTTTGTTGTGTTCAATGGTGATCATAGAGCGGTCTAGCACCAACTGTGTAGAACGATAGTTTTATGTCAGTACTATGATTTTTATAGTGGCTTTATGCTGTTCTACAAACTGTTTGATGTACTTTAACCGAGCCCCTTGAAACTGAAAGATAGATTGGTCATCATCACCCACTACAAAGAGATTGGGGTTCTCCCAATAGTCAGCAATTAGGCTGAGAAGTTCACTTTGAGAGCCACTCGTATCTTGAAACTCATCTACCAATAAATATTGAAAGCGCTCTTGTTGCAACTGTAAGAGATCTTGATTTTCTTTAAATGCTTTTACTACCCAAAGAATCATATCACTAAAATCATACAGTCCTAGGCTTGCCATACGCTGCACATACGCATCGAAAAGCTCCGAAGCGGCTCTGGTACGCTCCATTTTATCTTTGGCTTTATTGAAATCATTTTGCTTTAGGTCGCCAGCTTTTATACCTTTTGAGGCATTACTTCTTTTATAAAGAAACGTTTCACGATGTTGGATATCTTCGAGATAAAGGTCAATAGAAGTACTGATAGTTTCAGCATTCCAGTTTTCAGACTTCATTAAATCGAAAAGGAACAATAAGTTTTTAGCATCATTATAAATATTTCCTTTTAGTTTTCTCAACAAGTTGCTGGAAGGGATATTTTCAATGACATGGTAAATGACCTCCATTCGTTCCAGTTCAGTAGCAGGTTGTAAATCCCTCGCTCCGAAATACTCCATATTGGATTGAATAATACTATTACAAAAAGAGTGGAAGGTGTGTATGTTGACTTTATGAGCGGCTTCTCCAATAATGCTAAGCAGTCTTTTGCGCATGGCTATCGCACCTTCATCAGTAAAGGTGAGGCAAAGAATTTCGTTGGGTTTTACTAGTACATCACTCCGAAGTAAATTGGCAATTCGCATCGATAATACTTCGGTCTTTCCTGTGCCGGGACCGGCTATTACCATCACCGTACCATCTATAGCATCAACAGCTTTTTTTTGTTGTTCATTCAGTTCTTGGTAGCGTTTTAGAAAGAGGGCTTCGTTATGTAATTGCATAATTTTAAAGTTCGATAAAAATTGCAATTGTTGAAGTTTTCCCTTCATAACAATTTTTACATAATACTAAGTAAGGGTTAAAATTCAGTATTAGATGTTGTTATAAAGCCTCAAGCAAACTATTGTCAAATCGAGTGCAGGCATTTTATTATTTTTGAAACAAGGTGTGTAGAAAGCTATACGATGTAATAGGCTGTAGTTTTTAGCATACCATCAGCACTCCTCCTACAATTATTATTAAACCAATCATGCATTCTAATAACGACTCTTCTGCTTCCACGCCTCTACAAAAGATTACGTATCCAATATTGCAATTTATTCAACAAGAAAAATCAGGAGGTATTGTCTTAGGAATAAGCGTAGTGGTGGCAATGTTGTTGGCTAATTCTACTTGGTCAGCAGCGTATTTTCATGTATTAGAGTATCCGGTAGGATTGTTGGTGAATGGCGAACCTGTTTTTAATTTCAGTCTGCATCACTGGATAAACGATGGCTTAATGTCTATCTTCTTTTTTGTTGTCGGGTTAGAGTTAAAACGAGAGTTAGTAAACGGAGAGTTGTCGCAACCTAAAAAAGCCTTATTACCCATCGTCGCAGCGTTTGGAGGCATGTTGGTGCCTGCTTTAATTTATCTATTCCTCAATCCAACAGGCGAAGTGCATAGTGGATGGGGCATTCCTATGGCTACAGATATTGCCTTTGCATTAGGGGTGTTGTTTTTGTTAGGCGATAGAATACCGGTAGCTCTCAAAGTTTTTCTAACAGCATTAGCCATTGTAGATGACTTAGGAGCCGTATTGGTGATTGCTTTTTTTTATACATCCACTATTTCAATGGTGAACCTTTTGGCGGCTTTAGGGTTTTTAGCAGTAATGTTTATCGCCAATAGAATGGGCGTAAGAAATGTGCTTTTCTATGCACTGATAGGAATCTTTGGAGTTTGGATTGCCTTTTTACTTTCGGGTATTCATGCTACTATAGCTGCAGTGCTAGCTGCATTTATGATTCCGTCTAAGGTGACGATAAGTGAAAAGAAAATCGTTCAAAAAATACAAAAAGCCCTCCATCGTTTTAGTGCTGAAGATGTCAATGAGAAAAAGCCTTCTTTAACTTCCGATCAAATCTATCATTTAGAACAGCTGAGAACATTCACTACACAGACCTTACCGCCCTTACAACGATTAGAACATCGCTTGCATCCTTATGTTACTTTTTTAGTCATTCCAATTTTTGCTTTAGCTAATGCCGGTGTTTCATTAGAGATAGACGGTTCTTCACTTTTCTCTACAAATGTTTTTTTAGGAGTAGCATTGGGGTTGTTGGTAGGCAAAGTGGTAGGTGTTGTAGGTTTTACCTGGTTGTTGGTTCGATTGAAAGTGTCACCTTATCCGAATGGGATGAACTTTCAAAAGCTGTTGGGACTTGGCTTTTTAGCTGCGATTGGCTTTACCATGTCGCTATTCATTACCACACTAGCCTTTGAGCATGAAGTGTATCAAGTGCAAGCAAAAATGGGCATTTTTGTGGCTTCAATCATTGGCGGAGTGATAGGTTATTGGCTTCTTAGTCGCACACAATCATAATCAAATCATGCAATCATTAGGATGATGTATCTCAATCAAGAGAACTAATTGGGTCATTCTAAATACTCCATCATCAACTTAGATTTGTGCTGTTTTTAAAACCAAATTATTATATGAATATTTGTTATTGTAGCGCTGAAGAAGCCGTTAAAATTGTTAAGAATGGAGATCGTGTTTTTATACATGGTAGTGCGGCAACACCCGTACCATTAGTGAATGCACTTTTACAAAGAAGCCATGAGATAAAAGAAGTGGAGTTAGTAGCCATCAGTACATTTGGCGATTTTGATTGGAACCATGCTAGTGTCAAAGAAAATTTTTACCTCAATTCACTTTTTGTTTCCGCCAATATTAGAGAATGGGTGAATAGTCCTTATGGAGATTATGTACCCGTTTTTTTAAGCGAAACACCCCGATTGTTTTCAGAAGGTATTTTACCGGTAGATGTGGCAATGCTTCATGTTTCCCCTCCGGATATTCATGGGTATTGTACACTAGGCACTTCAGTTGATGCCGCAGTTGCAGCCACTAAAGCAGCTAAGAAAATCATCGCCTTAGTAAATCCTAATATGCCACGCACCCATGGTGATGGTCAAATTCATTACACACGAATGGAAGCTATGGTTTGGGCTGATATTCCTTTACAAGAGGTCAACTATGCAGAGAAAATAAATGATGCTTCCAAAAAGATAGGTGCATACGTTGCCAGCTTAATAGACGACCGTTCTACCTTGCAAATGGGAATTGGAGCAATACCCGATGCTACGCTCAGCTTCCTTACCCATCATAAAGACCTAGGAGTACATACAGAAATGTTTTCAGATGGTATTGTGCCTTTGGTAGAAAGTGGTGTAGTAACCAATGCTTATAAAAAAGTAGTACCGGGGAAGCTGGTGACCTCGTTTATTGTTGGCACCAAGAAGGTGTATGATTTTGTGAACGACAATCCTATGGTGTCCTTCAAAGATGTTTCTTTTGTGAATGATACAGCCATCATTCGTAAAAACCCAAAAGTAGTAGCTATCAATAGTGCCATCGAACTAGACCTTACCGGTCAAATATGTTCCGACTCTATTGGTACCTATCAATATTCCGGTATTGGTGGTCAAATGGATTTTATGCGTGGTGCCAGCTTATCGGAAGGCGGCAAGCCTATCATTGCGCTTCCTTCTACTACCACCAAAGGAATTTCTAGAATCGTACCGCAGTTGAAATCTGGTGCAGGAGTAGTAACCACAAGGGGACATGTACATTACATCGTTACAGAATATGGAATCGTGAATCTTTATGGCAAGAACCTAGAGCAGCGAGCTAAACTACTTATCAGCATCGCACATCCTGATCATCGTGAGGCATTGGAGAAAGCCTATTATGAACGATTTAGAAGATAATCTTTCAGCTCTTTTGATTCAATAGCTCCTTCCGTGGCGAAGGAGTTTTTTTATTTAAGCCTTGGCAACACTAGGTGAAGGTTTAAACACTAGCGATAAAACAACGTATAGTGACATAAACACTAAAGACGCCGACCATCCTAGAAAGGGAACCGCAACCAGCCCGCCAAGGAGTAAGAGGATTCTTGGCAACCAAGACTTCAAGGTTTTATCTTCCGGCAACAACTTAAAGAAACGAATCTTGCTTACCATCAACCAACAGAGCAAGGCAACAATGGAATAGAGCAACCAAGGCTTATAGAAATAACTTAACAATGGATTTTGCCATTGCATCAAAGGAAAGGTTGCTACAAACAAACCGATAGCCGGCGTAGGCATTCCTATAAAATAATTAGTTTGTTCGGTGGAAGTTTGGTTGAAGATCGCTAATCGCAACGCAGCAAAACAGGCAAGGAATAATGCCGGACTCATCAAAAATAAACTGACCTCCATAGCATCCGGCTGCGTGATATGTGCTGCCCAAAGCATTTTGAAAAGAATCATAGAAGGAGCTACTCCAAACGAAACCAAATCAGCTAAGCTATCTAAGTCTTTACCCAATGGAGAATATACTTTTAAGGCTCTTGCAGCAGCACCATCCAACATATCAAATAGGGCAGCCATGAAGATGAATAGACTGGCAATATAGGGTTGTTCGATAGCCGGAACTTCTACATAAGTAGATATATCGAAATTGGTATTGAAGTTTTGGGCACCTAAGATGTAGGTGATCGCAATGCAACCACAAAAGAGGTTGGCAAGAGTCAGTGCATTTGGTAAGTGCTTCATGAAGTCGTTTAATTCAAAAGATTTTTGTCGATAAACAAGCTAAAGCTAGTAGCTATCAATTCGCTAAGACTTTATAATGGATGCTTTTTGAAAAAGGGCTTTACAGATGGTTACTGTTTAGCCCTTTCGTGTTTTTTATAAATAATGTTAGAGAAATCTATTCGATTAGACACCAATCATCAAAGGCATCAACAACATCATCAGCTCTTCGTTTTCTGCTTTTACTACCGGACGAAAAATGCCCGCTCTTGTTGGGGTGCTTAGGTTGAGTTCTACTTCATCGCCTTGTAAATTGTTCACCATTTCTATCATCAGCTTAGCATTAAAGGCTATTTGCATATCCTCACCACTATACTGGCAGCTGAGTACTTCTTTCCCTTCAAAAGAAAAGTCAATATCCTGTGCGTTCATTTGTAATGAATTTCCATTGATGTCAAGTACTACTTGGTTGGTGGTCTTATTCGCAAAAATGATTAACCTTTTTAATGCACTGATAAACTCAACACGGTTCACGATCATTTTGTAAGGGTTGTCGGCAGGTATTACTGCACGATAATCAGGGAAACGTCCCTCTATCAAACGACAACTTAGATAAATGTTGTTGCTGGTAACAAAAAAGTGGCTTGAATTATACGCCAAAGTCAGTTGGGTATCATCAGCAGATAAGCTGGTACGTAGCTGTTGTAAAGGCTTTT
>CALMXV010000078.1 GCA_937871155.1 uncultured Taibaiella sp.
CTTTTATCAGCTGTCTTACCAATTCAGGTGTTTTATAGGCGGCTATACTACCGGTGACGGCTAATATTATTTTCTTTCCGTTTAGTTGCATGAAAGGTGATATATACTATAAATCGCAAGGTAGGAAAATTAGGACTTAATGTGCAAGATGAAGTGAAATACGAAACATCCTGAGCCAATAGATGTGTGGTTAACGTTTTTAATAACGTCTTACCCATCTACAAGCGCAGGATGAAATCTAAAATGAAAGTACTTTATCTATTAATCAAACTTAGTCCATTGTTTCCACCAATTGTCGTTTCCTCCAGGGGCTACGGCACCTCTATAGGTTACTTGTTGTAATCCATTAGCGGAAAGTTTAGTACTATTTACTGCTCCCGTAACTGCTACTGAAGAAGCTGAAGGAGTAGGATCAAACGCAGCTCCATCACCATAAGGGTTTGCAAGACCTAATAGGCTATTATCAGTAAGGATGGTATTGTTCCAGCCGGAGGTTGCAAAACTGGTAGTAAAGTTTAACCCGGTACCGCTTGTAGCATTTGTATCAAGTGGCTTATTCATACCGGAAATAATTAACCCTCTTAATTCCATTTCACCACTGATAAAAGCATTGGCAGATTTAGAACCATCCAGGTAGATGCCCGTTGGGAAGCCCATGAATATTGAATTAATAGCAGAAGTACGCGTATTTCTTCTTAAGTGAGCGGCACGTTTGAAGTTAGCATCAATAGTGGTTGAGGCATCTTTTTTAGGACCTACAATGGTAATATTAGCAAATATAGGAGCAGTGAAAGGCATGTTTTCTGTGCCACTGGCATCATTATCCGATTCCATTCCATTACCACCCGATACATCTGCTTTGGTTTTGTCTTTTATGCTGATAGCAAATTGTACGGTACCACGGTAGCCATTATCTGTATCAAAATCATCATCCAATGTTTTATAAGCAATGATATGATGTAGTTTCACCGTTCCACCAAATAGTTCAAAGGCGTCATCAAAACCATGTGATGTTTGTACATAACTGATATCTGTATTGCGCCCCACACCACCAAGAGTTAGAGAGTTTAATTCAGAACCGGGTTGAAATGGATAACCAGCATATTCAATGCGCATATATCGAATACTGCCGGAGTTATCATTGTCATCAGTACCGCCATAAAGACCTAAACCATCTGAAGTGTTAATGCCGCCTTCTATTTCTCCTACTCCAGGCTGCCCATTAAAGCTAGCATTGGTAGTAGCTTTTCCAAGAATGATGATTCCTCCCCAATCACCAGCGGCTGGTGTACTTTCAGAAGAAGTAAATACAATAGGTTTATCCGCAGTACCAACAGCATTAATTTTAGCACCTCTAGTGATAACTAATGCGTGTTTCCCTTTTAATGCTTTGATGGTTACTCCCGGCTCGATAGTTAGTGTTGCTCCGTCTTTTACATACACAATTTTTTCGAGGCTATAAGTTTGACCGGCTTTTAATGTACGGTCTGTTGTTACGTCTTCGTTTAGTGTAAGGTCATCTGGTAGTACAGGTGTAACTTTTTTGTCTTCTTTCTTACAAGACGTCGCAGCTAAAATGCTAACGATTGATAATGCAAATGCAATCCTTTTCATGATTTGTTGTTTTGGTTTGTTGTTTTGGTTTGTTGAATTTTATTAAAGACTATAGGCAAATGAGAGCGACATGCCAATACCGGATAGTTTTGAAATACGCAAGTAGTCAGTGGTAACATCATACCTGCCATTATCATTTTTATCTTGATAGAAATTGGCTTTCTGATTTAGGATATTGGATACATTTAGTTTGATATCCGCCTTATTATTAAATAATTTTTGAGCTATTTGTAAGTCAAGTGTTGGGCGAGGTGCTTCCCATATATTAGGGTTTTGATTATTGCCTACTACAAAGATTCTTCGACCAATCATATTGAATAATGCCGTAACACTGGTACCTGTTTTATCACCATCATATTGTAAGCCCGTATTGATTACATAAGGTGATTGACCTTGCATAGGGCGATCTGCTTTCACTTCTTTTCCATTCAAGTCGGTGATGGAAAAATTCACTTTATTATAGATGTAAGAACCATTAGCAAAGAAGGTGATGGGTGTGAATGCCGGTAGAATGAAGTCTAGCTTTTTACGAATTTCTACTTCAGCACCATATCCGTTGGCTGTGGGAGCATTACCAAAAGTATAAGAACTAGTAGCGACGCCGGTTTCATTATAAAACTGTTCTATAGTGTTCGTAAATGTTTTATAAAAAACTCCTAGGGTTATTAGCTCGCCTATTCTTGGATATATTTCATAACGTAAATCAACATTTGAAATTTTGGTTCTTTTCAAATCGGGATTGCCTCTTACTGCACCGAGCAATTCAAAATCATAGAAAGCAAAAGGAGAAAGCTCTCTGAATTCCGGACGAATAACGGTTTGCGATGCTCCGAATCTAATATTAGTTTTTGGATCCAGCTTGTAGGTGAGTGCAAAAGAAGGTAAGAAATCCCCAACAGAATTATCTATACTGGTTGGTCGGTTGCTTCTAAAACCATCTACTACTTGGCTATAATGCTCAAAACGTAATCCCCAAACAAGTTTTAGCTTATTGTTTATTTCATTATTCAACATTAAATAACCGGCATTCAACAAGCTTCCTGCTGTATAATCATAATCCTTATCCGTTAACTCGTTGATGTTGAATTTTCCAGGACCAATGTTTTCCGTAGCAAATATTTTATCATAAGATAGTTTCAATAATTCTTGATTGCCATCTACCATTCCTATTGGACGTGAGGAAAATGTTCTGTCTTTTTTCTGTGCCATGTATCCTGCTTTAATCTGGTGGTTCAAGCCCCATAGCTCAAAAGGTCTGGAGAGGTCAAAGTTTCCTAAAAAGATATTATCCTTTAGTGAAGAGTAAAATCTGCTAGCATAGCTCAAAGCTGGAAGTAACGATTGTACACTAGCTATATAGTCGTTTTCACCATCGGCTTTTCTATATTCCATCCTTCTCAAGTCAGGTACTGATTCGTTTAGATTCACATAGCTTGCCGTCCAGTTAAGTTTAATTTTTGATGCTTGTAAATAATGAGAACCTATTAATTGACTTGAAAGGAAACGTGTAGATTTGAATGCTAATTGATAGGCATTAATTGAGGCTCCATAGTCATTGTTTCTTCCGGTTCTAAGAAGGGTATTGTTTTCACTATTGATATTGAATATGTTTTTAAAAGAGATTTTATGGTTCTCGTTCAATTCCATAGATACGTTGGCTAAAGCACCCCAAAGCACATTTTTGGCATAGCCTTCTTCTTGATAGTCTAATATTTTTTGAACAGTACCAGACTGTGCATAAAGAGCGCGAGTAGAGGTTGTTTTGGAATTTTGATTATTATAATTCAATGCAAGAACACCACCAATACGTTTATTAAACCATCTGGAACTAAAACCTCCGGAAGCTTGGAAACTAGCATTGAGTGGAGCTGTTTTTTTACCATACGACCAATTGTTAGAAAACTCTTTGGAAATGGCATAACGATCATGGGCACTCATTTTCGCCATGGCTTCTCTTGATGGATAGGCTGCAGGTAATGCCCTTGTACCATCATCCATTCCAAGCCAATCCCATTTGCCTCCTTTACTAGTATAAAAATCTCTACCAATAGTTTGGGAGTTGGAACCAGTACCTATCTGCACTCGCAAGAAGTTTTCTGAAGGAATATCCTTTGTATTAATTTGAATTAATCCACCGGCAAACTCACCGGGCATATCTGGTGATGCGGTTTTATTTATGATGATATTCTCAATCATGCCTGCTGGAAATAAATCGAAAGAGAATGTTTTTCTATCTGCTTCTGTACTGGATAATAAAGACCCATTCAGCATAGCTTGGTTGTAACGGTCGCCCAAGCCTCTTACTACTAAGTATTTTCCATCTACTAATGAAGCAGACGAAATTCTTTTTAAAGCTTCACCCGTATTTTTATCCGGAGATCGGCTTATGGCTTCTGCAGAAATCACTTGAGCCACCATATTGGTATTCTTTTGGTAAGTGATTAAAGAATTAATCGTTTCTTTTTTAACAGATGAACGAATGACAACTTCACTAAGTGTTTTATCATTATCGGTATCTAGTGTTATACTGAGAGATGTTTTAGAATTAGAAACTACAACGACTCCTTCAATTTCTTTGGTTTTGTACCCTACATACTGAACTTTTAATAGATAATTACCGGGTGCTGCCACTATTGAAAAATCACCATCTATATTGGTGCTAGCGCCGATTGTTTGCTGACCTATTAAAGCCACCGTTGCCCCTATTAGAGCTTCTCCATTTTTAGCATCTTTTACTACACCTTCCAAACTACCATTTTGTGCTATGGCAATAAAAGAAGTTGCAAAAATCGATAAAATAGTAATTGCTAATTTCTTAATCACGAATCAAATTTTTTGCAAAGCTATTGACCGTGATTCGCTCTATTATTAAGCCACTGTTACGTTATTATTACCTAATTGTTACGTAACTTGGAGATTTAAATCTATGGAACGATTAGTTACCGAATTGAATGTGCAAAACCTACCGAGTGGACTATATCTTTATAAGATAACCGAAGGTGCTGTAATTATCGAACAAGGCAAGCTGACCAAACACTAAGAAGATGAAACATCTTTTTTTTATAATGCTGTTGAGTTTAGGATGTATAACATCTTCCGCCCAGCAATATTTTAATGTCAGAGATCCGCTCCACTCTTTTAATAGTATCCTTACATCTGTAGTTGAAAGCAATAATAAATACTTCTGTACGGGTGTTTGCATAGACAGTGTGAACGACCTCGGTAACGGAACTCATTATACTATTCATGGGATAAAATTTGCTGTATTCGATCATTATGGCAATAAACTCAGTGATACAGTTTATCAACGCTCTGACCGAAACATTCTATCCTGGTATAGCGAACTATTTCCTCAGCCCAATGGTAGTTTCTTACTGGCTGTGGATGCAATTGAACCTGGAACAAGTCCAGTTTTTTACAATTCAATTTATCAGTTTGATAGTTTAGGGAATGCAACATTGATAGCTGAACATACCAAACCTGTATGTTCGGGTTTAAATCCAAATGTTGACCTATGGAGACTTGTTGACTTTAAACCAGATGGTTTCGGTAATTGGCTAATGCTCTCTACCGTCTCCTGTGCTACAACTACTGGGAGCAATGTCAATGCCGATATGTTGCTTACAAAACTCGATAGCAGTTTCAATGTGATTTGGCACAAACATTATTTTACAGCTAATGACTATCACAATATTGCATCCAAATTACTGGTAGAACCCAATGGTTACATCATCGCAGGGGGCGCTAACAATTCTAATTGGGTAAAGAAGAATTTTGAGTTTCATGCACGAATATTCCGTACCGATACAGCAGGCAATGAACTTTGGACATATCTAAGTCCGGTTACTCGCCTCACCAATACCATCCAAGACATTATCAAAACACAGGATGGGGGTTATGTGTTCTGTGGACAAGGAGGTGGTTGGGAATTACTGTCACCAAGTGGGGTTAACTCCACTCTTTTTTGGAGTGCCTGGGTTGAAAAAATAGACGCAGCAGGTAACTATTTGTGGAGTAAAAAACCCTACAATAAATACTACTACACAACAGAGTTAGTCTCAGTAAAAGAGGCTGCCGATGGGAGATTAATGCTATTCGGAAGAAAATATGAACCTGACAGTCTAAGTACCACACAATGGGATTTACACACACGAGGATGGTTTCTTACTTTATCGGCTACTGGAGATAGTCTTAGAGAGCGAGTATATACCAATATTACTACCTGCAATGATTTTAATGCTTTTCATGACGTGAAACAAACTTCGGATGGTGGTTACATTATGGTTGGCGAATCAACTGACAATTGCCATACATTCACTGCTCCCAAACAACGCGGCTGGCTTATCAAAGTGGACAGCAATGGCTGTATGAGTGCTACCGACCCGCAATGTCAGCCTACAGATATTCCCCAATCGCCAGAGGTTTCGCCAACGGTACAAGTCTATCCGAATCCTGTAAGTGATGTTTTGCATGTTCGTATCAGTAGGGTTCCCTCGGTCGCTGCTGCCATTACAATTTTTGATCTGTACGGGCGCATATTGCTCAGTAAGACTATCACCCAGCCTCATACAGATATTAGCTTGCAAAACCTGCCGAGTGGACTATATCTTTATAAGATAACCGAAGGTGCTGTAATTACCGAACTAGGCAAGCTGACCAAACAATAATGAAAAAAATACTGTTGATATTGAAATAGTTTACCAAACTCCTTATAAAAATAAGGATCCCTAGAGAAATATTTTGTACCGATAAAAGTTGTTTTGATTAACTATCAAGTCAAAAAAAATGGGAACTTCTAACATCTAGTTAAAGTTCCCATTTTTGTGGAAGCACACGGGATCGAACCGCGGACCCTCTGCTTGTAAGGCAGATGCTCTAAACCAGCTGAGCTATGCTTCCAAACGGAGTGCAAAGATATACAACGAATTTATTCTTCCAAATTTCTTTTAAAATATTTTTTAGTTTTCTGAATCAGGGCTTTACTATTTTCGCAAACAACAACTTATTCAAATGCAAACACACGAACTACAAGCACTCATTCAAGAAGCTTTTGCCAATAGAGCGCTATTAAAAGAAGACACTTATATAAAAGCAGTAAAGGCTGTCATGGAAGAAGTAGATAAAGGTCGCCTAAGAGTGGCTGCTCCAACAGACAAAGGGTGGCAGGTAAATGAATGGGTAAAGCAAGCAATCCTTTTATACTTTGGTGTTCAGCAAATGCAAACCTGGTCGTTGCCTCCCTTTGAGTTTCATGATAAGATGTTGTTGAAAACGGATTATGCCGCTTCCGGAGTTCGTGCGGTACCTCATGCAATAGCACGTTATGGTGCCTACTTGGCCAAAAATGTAGTGCTAATGCCTTCTTATGTCAATATCGGGGCTTATGTAGATGAAGGTACGATGGTGGATACTTGGGCTACTGTAGGGTCTTGTGCTCAAATAGGTAAGGGGGTTCATTTGAGTGGTGGTGTCGGTATAGGTGGTGTTTTAGAGCCGCTGCAGGCTACTCCGGTTATTATTGAAGATGGTTGTTTTATTGGATCAAGATGCATAGTAGTAGAAGGTGTTGTGGTAGAGAAAGAAGCAGTACTAGGTGCTAATGTTGTGCTTACCCAATCTACCAAAATTATAGATGTGAGTGGTGAGGAACCGAGAACTTATATAGGTCGTGTACCGGCAAGAAGTGTGGTGATTCCTGGTACCTACAATAAGAAATTCCCTGCTGGAGAATATGGAGTCGGTTGTGCATTAATCATCGGACAGCGGAAAGCCTCTACCGATCTTAAAACTAGTTTGAATGATGCCCTTCGTGATTTTAACGTATCCGTTTAGTCATGTTTAAAATACTTTTACTAAGCAGTTCTTCATTGGCAAATATGAAAATTGCCGGTGAGCCGGTGATTCATATTGTATGGTGTTTCGCTATTATTATTGGAGCATTATTGCTTAAAGGCTCTATAGCAAAGCTTTTGACCAAGTTGTTATATCATATCACCAAACGATTTAGTGATAAAAAGCATGGCGAAACGTTGAAGTTATTGGTGCAAAAACCATTAGAGTATTTATGCATTACTATTCTTTTTTACATAGCTCTAAATCAGCTGACGGTATTGCTGGATACTACTATTTTCAGTAGATTCAATGAGAAAGGAACGATACGATTTGCTATACATTTTGTAGATGCTATCGATAAGATATTCCTATTGTTTACCATTACATTTTTAACTTGGGTGATCTCAAGATTAGCCGATTATTTTTTTCATACTCTTATTGAAAAAGCTTTTGTAGAAGATAATAAAAACAAAGAACAGCTATTGCCATTGATGAAAGATGTCATTAAAATCATCACATGGACGATGGGTATGTTTTGGGTTTTAGGAAGTGTTTTTAATGTAAATATTCCTGCATTGATTACAGGCTTGGGAATTGGTGGTGTTGCCATTGCCTTAGCTGCAAAGGAAAGTGTTGAAAATATTTTTGCAGCCTTTATCATTCTCACTGATAAGCCGTTTCATTCAGGAGATAGTATCCGACTGGATAAATTTGAAGGTACTGTAGAGCGTGTGGGCTTTAGAAGCACAAGGTTGAGAAATAGTGATGGCTCTTTAGTAATTATTCCCAATAAAAGCCTGATAGGAAACAACCTCGAAAACCTTTCTGAACGAAATGCAAGAAAAATAAAAGTAGTAGTACACATCAAAAATGGAATAAGCTATGATCAGTTGATGAGTTATGTTAAAGTCTTAGAAAATAGCATAAAACAAAAAACATACCTGGTAGAAAAACCTGAGATACTCTTAGATTCGTTTCATGAAAGCTCTTTTGCGTTGAATATTTTTTATCATTTGCCCAATCCGCTTCCAGAACATTTGCAACTAAATGCCATAAAGCACGAGATGAATATGATTATTTACGAACAACTTCATCCTATTTTGCCCGATACAGAAAGCAGTAAGTTAAAATAGAAATTATTTCTCCACCCTTATTTCTTTCACTATACAATTTTGGTCATTTGTTTTTACTGAAATGTATAACTTGTAGGTGCCTTTAGAAGTAACTACTTGGCCAATGACGAAACTTGTGTATTTGTTGTCTCCCTTTCTATGAATATGTAATTGGCGGATGTCATTTTTCTTAAAGAAATCTTGGAGAATCATTTCTGCTTGTGCCTTGCTATAATTGGCTTGTGCTCCAGGTAGGCTAAGGGAAACATTCCCTTCAATCAGAACGGCTAATTCTGATACATTTCCTTTTTCAAAAGCCCTACTTACCGCATCCACACAATTAGCGGCAGAAGTATCTATAACAGTTGAAAGAAGTACTAGAAAGGTTAGAAAAATATATTTCTTAAAAATTGTCATGGGTAAAATGATAGGCTAAATTACAAACATTCTAGACAAGCCACTAAAAACATGCCATTTGTTTCATTGTTTACAACTAAACCATGAGCACAGAAAAGAACTTTCTAGTTGCTATCCCCTAATTTTGCGCCATGTCGAAAAAAGTAATGCTCATAATAATGGATGGATGGGGACACGGAAAGGTACCTCAATCAGATGCTATAGTTCATGCTAAAGCACCGTTTGTAAAGTCACTTTATGGAACGTATCCTCATACAGAATTGATTACTTGCGGTGAAGCGGTTGGTTTGCCAGAGGGTCAAATGGGCAACTCAGAAGTAGGGCATTTAAATATTGGAGCGGGAAGAATTGTTTATCAAGAATTACAACGTATCAATGTAGCCATTAGAGAGGGCGAGTTGAAAGAAAATACAACGTTACAGTCTTTGTTTCAGATTGCTAAAAAAGAAAATAAAAAAGTTCATTTCATCGGTTTGGTAAGTGATGGTGGTGTACACTCACATATCAATCATCTTAAGTCGCTTTGTGAAATAACTCAAGAAGCAGGTATCACCAACTTTGCCGTACATGCCTTTACAGATGGACGTGATACAGACCCAAAGAGTGGCTTAGGTTTTATTCAAGAGCTTCAAACGTTTTTATCAAAAACCGGTGGGCAGTTGGCAAGTGTTTGCGGTAGATATTATGCAATGGATAGAGATAAACGATGGGAGCGTATCAAGCTTGCCTATGATGCTTTAACCAAAGGCGAAGGCTTACCTTCCCAAGATATCATCCAATCCATCAAAGACTCTTATACGAATGAGGTTACAGATGAATTTATCAAGCCCATCATAGCCTGTGATGAAAAGCATCAACCACTTGCTACAATTCAAGAAGGTGATGTAGTTATCTGTTTTAATTTCAGAACAGATAGATGCAGAGAGATAACGGTTGCCCTTACACAGCAGGGTTTTCCAGAGTATGGTATGCAGCCACTCACATTACATTATGCTACCATGACAGAGTATGATGCAACTTATAAAAATGTAGGGGTGTTTTTTTATAACGATAATCTTACTAATACACTTGGTGAAGTATTAGAAAAAAATGGCAAAACACAAATACGAATTGCAGAAACAGAGAAGTATCCCCATGTTACATTTTTCTTTAGCGGCGGAAGAGAAAAAGAATTTAAAGGGGAGAAAAGAATGATTCAACCCTCTCCAAAGACAGTGCCTACTTATGATTTAAAACCTGAGATGAGCGCTGTAGAAATTAAAAACGCCATCCTACCCGAGATACAAAACCAAACTGCTGATTTTATATGTCTCAACTTTGCCAATGCAGATATGGTAGGGCATACCGGTGTTTGGAGTGCCGTAATAAAAGCCGTAGAAACCGTGGATAGTTGTGTAAGTGAGCTCGTACCCGCAGCCATTGAAAATGACTATACGGTTTTCTTAACTGCCGACCATGGCAATTCAGATTATATGATTAATGAAGATGGCTCTCCTAATACAGCTCATACCTTAAATCCTGTGCCTTTATTTATCCTCTCCAAAGATTTTAAAGGAAGTATAAAGCCGGATAAGCTAGGGGATATAGCACCCACCATTTTGAAAATAATGAATCTGGAACAGCCTAAAGAAATGACGGGAAATGTACTTATTTAAACTTCAAGGACAACTTTGCCAATTGAAGGGCTATACGATTCGTATCTATGAGCTATGATCATAAACGATAACCCAGGTATCCATTTTTTTAAGTAGTAATGTATATACACCGTTTAAATTACCCGCTTCTCGATCTAAATTCCATCTTCCAACAATAAGATAGTATTTATTCGATAGCTTCTTCATGCTAAGAATTGTGGAGGTTAATATTCCCATAGCTTTAGCATCGGGATAGGCTTTTTGATATCGAGCTAAGGTCGCATTGAAGCCATAAGAAGGTCCATTTTTTCCAATAAAAATTAGGCTATCATGCTCCCAATAGCCTTTCATATATCCTTTGATATTACCTTTATTCCATTCAGATACTTGTGCCTGTAGCATTGCTTTAATCTGCTCCTTATCTTTATTTCGCCCATAGATACTATTGCCAAGAATACAGAAAATCGCCACTAAAAAACAACACTTCAAAATTGTATTTTTCATACTTGATAAAAGATAAATAGGTTGATGTATCTATTCTATAACTATCGTAAGCGATCCATAGACTTTACTAGTTGATCGTCTTTTCGAATGCCATTAAAAGCAAAAACTAACAAAACTAATACGCCAACAGCTACTACAATTCCCGGTTGATAACTACCATGAAGTGGAGCCGGTGCAGAGTTTTTAAAATTTTCAATATGCATGATGCTTACCGCAATAAAACCAACTACCAACAATATAGATAATAACGTTAGTGATTTTTGACGCGATCGGTTTTTGAAATAGAAGATAGCAACAAGTGGGAGGATAATCATAGCAGATGCTATTAGTAATGATGGAAGATGATCGCTTATTCTAAGGTATTGAACGATGGTAGTTATCCCTTTTGGTATATCTCCTTTATATACATAGCCGGTGTACCAATCAATCAACAAAGTAGCGCTCAATAAAGAAGATATGAAGAGCCAAAGTGTTTGTATGCGTTGTATCATGAGAGTGATTTTTGTTTATTTTTTTCGTTTTAAATTTTTGATACTCTAAGGCTACTTAATAAAGCTATCACGGTAATAAGGAATTAAAACTTCTGGAAGCTTAACCCCTTCAGGTGTTTGATGATTTTCTAATATACAAGCCACAATACGGGGTAATGCCAATGAGCTTCCATTTAAAGAATGAACTAACTGTGTTTTTCCATTTTCATCTTTGAAACGAATTTTCATTCTATTGGTTTGGAAGGATTCGAAATTAGAAACAGAACTAACCTCTAACCAGCGTTCTTGAGCAGCACTATACACTTCAAAGTCATAGGTAAGCGCGGAAGTAAAACTCATATCACCTCCACAAAGTCGAAGGATGCGATATTGTAATTGTAAAGACTGAAGCAACTTTTCAATATGAAAAACCATTTGCTCAAGAGCTTCATAGCTTTTCCCCGGATGACTAAACTGAACGATTTCTACTTTATCAAATTGATGCACACGATTCAGTCCTCGCACATCTTTACCATAGCTTCCTGCTTCTCTTCTAAAACAGGGAGAGTAGGCAGTCATCATTACGGGCAATTCTTTGATGATTTCATCTCTATAAATATTAGTAACGGGAACTTCAGCAGTAGGTATCAAGTAAAAATTATCTTCAGTAGCATGATACATTTGCCCTTCTTTATCGGGAAGCTGACCAGTACCATACGCAGAGGCTTCATTCACCATATACGGCGGATAATACTCTTTGTATCCTGCTGCTATATTGTAATCTAAAAAATAACTGATTAATGCCCGTTGTAAGCGGGCACCCTGACCTATGTAAACAGGAAAGCCACTTCCGGTAATTTTATTGCCTAATTCAAAATCTATCAGTTCGTATTTTGCTGCAAGTTCCCAATGAGGCAATTTTTGAGCCGTTAAATTGGGGGTATCTTTTGATTGACGTACTACTTCATTATCTTCTGGTGTCTTTCCTGCAGGTACACTAGAATGTGGAAGATTGGGAAGCTTTAGCAATTTTTCTTGTAAATCCGTTTCTATAGTTGCTAGTTGTTGTATGAAATTCTTGGCAGCATCTTTTGAAGCAGCAACTGTAGCTTTTTGTAAATCTGCTTCTTCTTTTTTGCCTTGTGCCATTAGCATACCTACTTGTTTTGATGCAACATTGATAGTGGCAGCAAGGGTATCACTTTCTGCTTGTACTTTTCTTCTCTCTTCATCAAGAGCAATAATTTCATCTACAAGATGTAAGTCTTTAAAGTTTTTTTTCTTAAGCCCTTCTAATAGGAGTTCTTTATCTGTTCTAAATAATTGGATAGATAACATAGTACACAAAGATAGTTTTAGCCTAGTTAATACTCGATAAATTTTTGAATTGAAAGAAGAATTAGAACTCTTCCAATAAATGAAAAACGACTGTCAGTTTCCCGACAGTCGTTTAAAAAGGTTGTTTGTAAGCTTATTGTTTGGTATAAGTACCGTTACAAACATCAGCAGCACCTGTAGCAGGAGTTACCGTATATGCAAAGCTAAACCCTGTGTTGCTTGACAAGCTCATGGTACCATTCATAGTGCGGCTACCGCCTAAATCACCATTTGTGATAGTGATGGTACGAGCATCCGTACTTAATTTACCGGATACAGTTACAGTAGCACCAAAACCACCAGGGTTGGTAACGATAACTGAGTTTGTATCAGTAGAAGAAGCGTTCATACTAATAGTGATATTGTTGTATGTTCCAGAACCACAAACATCAGTACCTTTCCAAGAACCAATGAATGCTTTGGTTTTACAGTCAACACCTGTATATCCCACAGGACATACAATAGGATCATCTTCTTTGTTACAAGATACTAAGGTAACTGCGCCAAACGCACCCATAGTTACTAATGCTGCAATAGCTACTTGTTTTACTGATTTCATTTTTCTACTTTTTGTTTTTAGTTAAACGGATTTTTTACAAAAACGATGCCAAAGGTAATAATTTCGGGTATTAATTATCAAAATTTATTACGTATTGGAAATTTCTAAAAGCTTAGACGACAATAGCTTTTAAAAACTTGGGTGGATTCAATAAAAAATTTCCCTTCGCTATTTCCTAATATTGCAACAGAAATCTGATACTACTTTGAATACACTAATATCGAAAGTGTGTTAAGACTTCCCTATCTACATCTGACTACTGAATGAACTAGCCTTGTATGAGAATTTGCCTTTTGCTATTTGTTATTATTAATTTATTAAAGCCTCAGTTGCTTTTAGCAACAAGCTATACCATTGATTATAATGAGCGATGTGAAAAGGCATCCAAAGAATTTCTTTCATTAAGAATAGATGAAGGGACTTCTTTAATCCGGCAAGAGCTAACTGCTCAACCGCATAATCTAATGGCTGTATATGTTTCGGACTACCAAGATGTGTTGCCTCTGTTATTTAATGGTGATAAAAGCCAATTACCCACTCGAAAAAAATTTATGGATGAGCGTTTGTCATTGATTGAAAAAGGAAATAGCAAGAGTCCTTGGTATCTTACTTTCAAAGCGGGCATTCATTTGCATTGGGCATTGGTGTATATGCGCATGGGCGAAAATTATAAAGCAGCAATTTTTTTTAGAAAAGCATACTTATACGCCAAAGAAAATCAAAGTAAATATCCTACCTTCTCTTACAACAAATATTTTATTGGTATAGGTGAAGCAGTAATAGGTACCTTGCCTGATGAGTATAAATGGATCGCTTCTTTATTTGGCATGAAAGGCAATGTCAATCAAGGGTTAGCTAAACTGACTACATTTATTAATAGTAGTGCTGAAGATGATTTTTTTAGGTCGGAGGCAATTATTTTTCATTGTTATCTGAAGTTTTATTTACAATCTAGACAAGATGAAGTGTGGCGGTATTTAAATAGCAATCAATTTTCCATTACCAACAACCCTATGCATGCTTTCGTAAAGGCGAATATTGCTTTGAACTACCGAAAAGCAGATGTTGCCATTCAAACGCTTCAATCTGTTCAACAAACAAAAGCGTTTTCTCAATTCCCTGCTTTTGATTATGAACTAGGCAGTGCCTATATGCTAAAATTGGATGATCGTGCCTCTTCTTATTTTTTACATTTTTTACAAAAAGATAAAGGGGGATTTTTTGTAAAGGATGCCTATATGCAGCTTGCTTTAATCTACTATATGCAAGGAAAAATGCCACAAGCAAATAGCTATCGGCAAGCAATAAAAAAACATGGAGGACTATATACAGATGCCGACAAGCAAGCCCAGCGTTTTGCCAGCCATTTGGATTGGGTAGCTATCCCTGTTTTAAAGTCTAGGTTTTTAATTGATGGTGGGTTTTATCAGGAAGCTTTGGAAATATTAAACGACACTAAAGTGCAGACGTTGGCAAAGCCTTCAGATAAACTTGAATATTATTTTAGAATGGCAAGAACTTATGACGAATTGAATAATGATGCTAAAGCAAAAGAATATTATCAAATTACCATCCATCAAGGTCGTTTTCGTAAAGAACATTTTGCAGCAAGAGCCGCGCTGCAATTAGGCTTTATGTATGAAAGAGCTAATAAAGCCACGGAGGCTATATCCATGTATAACGAATGCCTGAGTATGAAAAACCACGACTTTCAAGCTAATATTGACCAACAAGCAAAAGCTGGACTGAATCGACTTCATCAATAAGCAACCCTTATGATACATTTTCTTTCTGATGAAATTAGCTTCCCTCCGGTTACTGAAGCTAATCACGATGGTTTGCTGGCTATTGGTGGAGATTTACAGCAAGAGAGGTTATTGTTAGCCTATAAACAAGGTATTTTCCCTTGGTTTAATGAGGACGAATTGCCCATGTGGTGGTGCCCCGACCCGAGATTTGTTTTGTTTCCACAGGAATTAAGGGTTAGCAAAAGTATGAAGCAGGTGTTGAAAAAAGAGCTATTTCAATTCCGTTTCAATACAAGCTTTAGAGCTGTAATTACTGCATGTCAACAACAAAAAAGACTAGGGCAAGATGGAACCTGGATTAGTGATGCTATTATAGAAGCCTATGAAAAGCTTTATATGGCTGGCATAGCCGTAAGTGCAGAAGCATGGCAGGAAAATAAACTTGTAGGAGGTCTTTATGGTATTCGTTTAGGTAAGGTTTTTTTTGGAGAAAGTATGTTTAGCCAAGTAGCTAATGCTAGTAAATTTGCATTTATTCAGTTAGTCGAAAGACTGAAAGTGGAAGAGGTGCAATTAATCGACTGTCAAGTCTATACAGAACATCTTCAAAGTCTTGGCGCTAAGTTTATTACACGTGAGCAGTTTTTAAAAATTTTAGAAAGAACAATTTCGTAAAATCTAAACTGTTGTAGTTGTAAATCAATATGGTTTTATTTGTTTATAAGTCGGTTTTTAGGTACTTTTGTAACATGATTTTATTACACCAATAAATCATAATTCGCCACAAATCCGAAGGTGGCTTTTTCTTTTAATATTCTTTAAAAAAATCACTTCGGAATACAACAACATGAGTACAGAAAACGAAGTTTTGAAAACGCCGTCTGGATATGATGCCGGCAGTATACAAGTTTTAGAAGGATTAGAAGCTGTAAGGAAACGACCGGCGATGTACATAGGAGATATTGGCGTAAAAGGCTTACACCATCTCGTATATGAAGTAGTAGATAACTCCATTGACGAAGCCCTAGCAGGTCATTGTAAATTCATCACCGTAACCATTCATACCAACAACTCCATAAGTGTGCAAGATGATGGGCGAGGAATTCCAACCGGTATCCATCCTAAAGAAGGACGAAGCGCCTTGGAAGTTGTAATGACGGTACTGCATGCCGGCGGTAAGTTTGATAAGGACAGCTACAAGGTTTCTGGTGGGCTACATGGTGTAGGGGTGAGTTGTGTAAACGCATTAAGCAGCCACATGCATACTACTGTGTTTAGAGAGGGTAAAATATATGAACAAGAATATGCTAAAGGGATTCCTCAGTATAGTGTTCGTGAAATAGGCACTTCCGACAAACGAGGCACACTACAACGCTTTCAGCCAGATAATACCATCTTTAAAGAAACAGTATATAATCGTGAAATACTTGCCGGTCGTTTAAGAGAGTTGTCTTATCTAAACAAAGGTATCAGCATTACGTTGATAGATGAAAGAGAACATAAAGAAGATGGCTCCGTATTAACTGAAGCTTATTATAGTGAAGGCGGCATTGTTGAATTCATCCAAATGTTGGATAAGAATGGTAAACGTGATCCTCTTTTAGCTGAGCCCATATTTGTTGAAAGTAAAGATAACGATAGCAATGTAACCGTTGATGTTGCCTTGAGCTATAATACTTCTTACAACGAGCATATATTTTCTTATGTAAACAACATCAACACCATTGAAGGTGGGACACACGTAGCCGGCTTCAGAAGATCCATTACTAGGGTCTTTAAATCCTATGGCGATAAAAATAAACTGTTCGAAAAAGCTAAAGTTGAAATCACCGGCGATGATTTTAGAGAAGGGTTGAGTGCTATCATCTCTGTAAAAGTACCAGAGCCACAGTTTGAAGGACAAACAAAAACTAAGCTAGGGAACAATGAAGTGATGGGTGTAGTAGATGTATGTGTGAGTAGAGTTTTAGAAGCATATCTTGAAGAGCATCCAAAAGAAGCGAAGCTCATTATTGATAAAGTAATTCTTGCTGCACAAGCTCGTGCAGCCGCTCGTAAGGCAAGAGAATTAGTTCAACGCAAAAGCGTATTGACCGGAGGTGGAATGCCTGGCAAGTTGGCGGATTGCTCAGAAAGAGATCCGGAAAAATGTGAACTATACTTAGTAGAAGGAGACTCTGCCGGCGGCACAGCTAAACAAGGTCGTGATCGTTCCTTTCAAGCCATACTTCCACTAAGAGGAAAAATTTTAAACGTAGAAAAAGCTCAAGAGCATAAGATTTACGAGAACGAGGAAATTAAAAATATGTTTACGGCTTTAGGGGTTACTATGGGAACACCTGATGACCCTAAAGCATTAAATCTTTCTAAGCTTCGTTACCATAAAATCATCATCATGACGGATGCGGATGTGGATGGGTCACATATTGCTACCTTAATCCTTACCTTCTTCTTCCGTTATATGAAAGAATTAGTGGAACAAGGATATGTTTACTTAGCTCAGCCGCCATTGTATTTAGTGAAGAAAGGGAAAGATGCGATCTATGCTTGGAATGAAGAAGAACGTAAGAAATATGTAGAGCAATTAGCAAATGGAAAAGAGGATAGTGTACATATTCAACGGTATAAAGGTTTGGGTGAGATGAATGCAGACCAATTGTGGGAA
>CALMXV010000079.1 GCA_937871155.1 uncultured Taibaiella sp.
CGTAGGCAAGCCCGCTCAACAGGCTGATTACTAAAAAAATCTTTTTCATATTGGTCGCTACCGGCTAATATCATAAGAATAGGAATTTCCGGGTGTTGCTTGTGAATGATATGAAATAAGAAAGCAGCTTTTTTACAATGAGGACAACTCAAACTCATAAATGCTATAATATGCTTTCCTTTTTTTAAGTCAATTTTTGGTGGGTTAGGTTGTTGATAGATAGCGGAAAGATTGATAGGCTCATCGGTTATTTCAGGATTGTTTTGGCTGCTTAACGGAATGGCTACAAACGGTGTCATAATACCAAGCATCACTGTAAATAATGCAACATAAATCCCATTTTTATAAGTTCTAGTTGGATATAGATGCCATGTAATGGCAGTCAGTCCAAGCAAAAGCACATTCTTTAAAATCCCTTCCAACGGTGTCATCTTATACGTTTCGCCAAAACAACCACAATTGCCTGAGTTGCCTTGTGTGTTGATAAGAAATAATAAGTAAATAGTAAAGAAAATAAGAAAGCCTATGACCGCAGGGAAGGTTATTTGTCGAAGATATAAATGTAACAAGAGAAAGCAACCAATAACTAGTTCTGCTGCTATAAGTAAACGTGCTATGATACCTGCAACTAGCATATTGGAAATGCCTACATCCATTATATTCCAAAGTAGCTGCTCGAAAGCAAAAAGCTTGCTGATACCTGAAAATAAAAATACTGCTGCTATTAAAAGCAACAGTATGAGTCCTGTAATCTTTTTCAAAAAATTAGATATTTTATGTTGATGAACAGTTTTGTGCATGATTGCACAAACTTAATGCATTAGTACAATTCACAAGTCTCTGTGGTAGTAACTTTATCAGAAGTAGAGGTACTTGAATTTTCCTCACATACTGCTTTTGCTTTCTTTTTCGTATCCCTTACAGGATATTCTTTAACCAACGTATCTGGTAAGCCAGGTAATCCGGTATAAACTATAGTGCATTTACAAACATACTCTTGTGTACATGAACTAAAAACAGTAACCATCAACACTGTAACCGTCAGCATCCAGACCTTGGAAAAACGAAATTTCATCAGCTTAGTAAAATTTAACGGTTGAAGGTAATAGATAATTTTTAAATCTGCAACAATCCTAAACATCTACTTATTTTTTTTAAATGTTCAAGGATATATACTTTCTAAAACTTAGTTTTCTACCAATTAGTTTGTTGACTTAACTAGTAAGTTTATCAAACATCTAGTTATTATTTTTCCTTTTCAGTTTTCTAGTTTTTGATAGAAATATGATTTCCTATCTGCTCATAATTGAATGAGTTATTGAGCAAAATCTAACAATTCATTACTTGCTTTAAGCCATTGTATCTTGTCCAATTGAATACTGAACATGATGCTTCGCATAAATTTTTCTTTTACAATAATGGTGTTATAATAGTCCTTAAAATCTCGACTCATAACCAAAGGAATATAGAGATTTAAAAGGTCTTTATAATGCAATTCAACCCCTCCGGTAAACAATAGTTTGTCGCCACTTGGATTGAGTTTTGATGCGTCTGAAAAAGTAGAGAGATCCAAGAAAAGTCGAATTGGCAACTTTATGGGTAAATCTGATTTTATATTTAATGATGCCAACCAATTATCGCTTCTGCCTAATGGCGCTGCCAAGAAAAGTGTAGGTACTTTAAGCCCACCTTCAGTTATAGAA
>CALMXV010000080.1 GCA_937871155.1 uncultured Taibaiella sp.
AAATTACCATTGCTCCAAAGTAAACCTGATGTTTCTGCGGTTGAGTCAAGGTTGGTTTTAAATATTGCAGTTGAACTAGTAGCCGGATACACACAAGAACCATCATTGATAATTGCGGATGGGTTGTAGTTAGCCGCTTGAGGGTCGGTGCAGCCAGATTGAGCTTGTAAAGTAAATGGTGCAAAACAAATAGAAATAGCAATGATGATTGGCTTAATCATATAGTTGAATTTGTCTTGTAAAACTAACGAACAAAAGTTCTTTATGAATCTCTAAACTCAAGGATAATAAAAATAGGCTGCCAATTAGCAGCCTATAAACCTTATAAATAATATTACGCTAGATTATGGGCAGTTAAAGGTGTAAGTCCAAGCGGTACCACCACCAATACATCCAGATACATAGACCTCTATATATTTATTGCTAGAAGTAACCGGAATATTAAAGGTGCCGTTATCACCAATAAAACCAGGTAATGGGCTTGAGCAATCGCAAAGTGGAGGAGGAGGAGCAATTGTAGTACCAGTACCTGCTACCCATTTTCCATCTACAAATACATCGATACGGTCAGGAACAGAATACGTATCCCAATTTATAGAAACATTACCAGCTTTTCCATCTAATACGTGTAATGTTTGAGTAATCCCGTCATTACCATTAATAGTTTTGTTATCAGTACAATTGATACCTTTTGCAACTTTTACGGGAACAACCATTGTTTTATTTCCAATGATTCTATTATTAGCACCTACTAAAAGAACTTGTAAAGCGAAAGAACCAGCATTTACAGATTTAGGAACCGTCATAGGAACATAAATGATACCAGATACCAATGGCGAAGGTACAGTATAAGAGAAATAATGAATCGTAGCACCTTGAACCATCAAGAATATTTTTACTACACTTTCAGTACCAGTAAACACTATAGGAATATATGTAGTAGCACCACCAGTACTTACCGATAAGGAAGGGTTAAATGTAATTTGGGTAGTGTTGGTACTTGCTGAAGTAGGTAACGTACCACCAACTGTAGTGGCATTGCCAAACTTCAACACTTTTGATAATTCATTGAAATTGGTCGTTTCAATAGAATAGTCAGGAGGTGAGGTGGAATCTTTTTTACATTGTGTAAATGTGGTGAGAAACAGTGTAGCCAAGGCTAGCGTCAGGAGGTTTAAGTGTTTTTTCATATCTATTAATATTTTGTTTAGCCAAAGATAACAGAGAACTTTTAAATTTTTAATACGTGGTACTACGTAATTTTTGGTGAAAAAAATCGTTCTTAACTAGTGACTTTTACTTTCAAGTACATATTTTTTAATGAGATAATTTTAATTAAAGAAGCAAACAATATCGGGGATTTCGAAAATTTAATCCCTTACTTATAGAAATGTGAAATCAAGAGGTTTACAGTTAAAGCAGCGTTAAACTGTCTTGTCCAAATTTTGAGGGGTAACTCTAGATTCTATTTTTGTACCTTCGCACACCTTTAAGAAAAGTACGTGACCCATGAGTGATTTATCGGCTTTAGACCGAAGTAAACTTCCCCAGCATATAGCCATCATTATGGATGGTAACGGCAGGTGGGCAAAAGAACGCCAGCAAGATAGGTTGTATGGTCACTACGAAGGTGTAGTAAGTGTAAGAGACATTGTCAATGCTTGTGGTGAAATAGGAATTCAATATTTAACCTTATATGCTTTCTCTACCGAAAACTGGAACCGACCCAAAGCCGAAGTTGATGCATTAATGGAGCTACTGGTCAATACCTTGAGAAAAGAAGTAGATGAACTACATAAAAATGGTGTAAAACTTCATGTGATAGGCGACTTGAAAAGTATGCCTGAGATTTGCCAAAAGGAGCTTAATGAAGCAATGGATATTACGGCAAATAATACCGGAGTACAATTGATATTAGCCCTCAGTTATAGTTCCAAATGGGAATTGATAGAAGCTGCTAAAAAATTTGCTCAAGAAGTAAAAGACGGCAAATGTTCCGTTGACGATTTAGACGACCAACGATTTAAAACTTACTTAGAAACAACAGAATTCCCGGATCCGGAATTGATGATAAGAACTAGTGGTGAATATAGAATCAGCAATTACTTACTTTATCAATTAGCCTATGCGGAACTCTACTTTACCAATACCCATTGGCCGGATTTTAGAAAGCCACATTTAATAGAAGCATTAATTAACTATCAACAACGGGAGCGTCGCTTTGGAAAAACTAGTGACCAACTACAAACGAATCAGCAGTAACATGCACCATACATTCTTGCGATACTCATTTTTACTACTCATTTCACTATTTACAGCTTGGGCGACCCAAGCACAAATAGCGATGCCCGGACAAGGAAAATCGTCCACTGGTCTTGGTCAAAACCCAACTCCCAACAAACCCAATGAATATGAAATTGGAGGGATAACCATTACCGGAAACCAATACCTTGATGAAGACTTATTACTTTCTGTAACAGGGTTGAGAGTTGGAGAGAGATTAACTTTCCCAAACAACGATAACATTTCAAAAGCCATCAAAAATTTATGGAAACAAGACTTGTTTTCAGATGTAAGTATTGATGTTACCAAAGTCATTGGCGATAAAGTATTTTTAGATATAAAAATTCAAGAACGACCACGTCTTAGTAAAAAGAATTTTAGAGGGATTAAGAAAAGCGAAGCTCAAGAACTTAATGACAAAATAAACCTTGTAAAAAATAGAGTAGTAACTGATGCGACTAAGCGTGATGCCGTTATACGAATTAAAAAGTACTATAAAGACAAAGGCTATGGTAATGTAGCGGTGAAAGTTTTAGAACGCTTAGATACGATAAAATCCAATTCCGTTATCCTCACTTTTGATATCGACAAAGGAATAAAAACTCGTATCAACCAAATCAATATCTCCGGAAATCAAGTCGCTACGGATATGCGCCTAAAACGCACCTTACGCTCTACCAAAGAAATGACTCGTTTGAGTTTGTATCGTGCAGATGATGTTCATGTTTATCCCAAAGACTATGACCCTAAACGTGACGGTATCGGTTTAGATTTATTACATCCTTCTCGTGCTTTAGAAGCCTTAGACCCTTACTTCCGACCGATGAGTATTATGTCTTCTTCTAAGTTCAACGAGCAGAAATTTCAAGAGGATAAACTTTCGATGGTAGGGTACTACAACGCGTTAGGGTATAGAGATGCATCTGTATTGGCAGATACTGTTTATCCAGTAAGAAACGGAAACTTAAACATAGATATCAAAGTAGGAGAGGGACATCGTTATTATTTTGGTGATATTGTTTGGCGTGGAAATACCAAGTATTCTGATGAAACACTTAGCAGAATTTTAGGCATAAAGAAAGGCGATGTTTATAATGCAGAATTACTTAGCAAACGCTTAGGTATTCAAGTAAGCCCTGATGGAGGAGAAGATATCAGCAGTCTTTATATGGATGATGGCTATTTATTCTTTAGAATAGAACCGCGTGAAATGGCAATCGTAGGAGATACGATTAATTACGAAATGGTAATATCAGAAGGAGCACAAGCTACCAATGCCAATATTAGAATTTCTGGAAATGAACGTACTAATGAACATGTGATACGTCGCGAACTGAGAACATTACCCGGTAATAAATTTAGCCGTTCCGACTTAATCCGTTCACAACGTGAAATTGCTAACCTCGGCTTCTTTGATCCTGAAAAAACTGGCATTAACCCTACACCGCATCCAGAAAATGGAACAGTAGATATTGAATACACTGTTGCGGAAAAATCAAGCGATCAATTGCAACTTTCTGCCGGATTTGGTGGTGGAGTTCGCTTTTATGGCAACATCGGTATCATGTTTAATAACTTTTCGATTAGAAATATTTTCAAACCTAAAACTTGGGATCCATTACCAATTGGAGATGGACAAAAACTATCCATCAATTTCCAATCCAACGCATATTCGTATAGTGCTTTCAACTTTGCTTTTACAGAACCTTGGCTAGGCGGTCGTAAACCTAATGCCCTAACGGTCAACTTTATTTACAGTAAGTTTGGACAACCGATTGCCGGAATCCCTCAATACTTAAAAGTATTAGGTGGCGGCGTATCTATGAGCAAACGGGTGAAATTCCCTGATGACAACTTTGTGCTTTCTTATGGTATCAACTACAACTACTATGAAGTGAAAAACTACCCTGCTTTGATTGATGGTTTTTCAAATGGTACCAGCAACAACGTCTTTTTCAAAACAGTACTTTCTCGTTATTCTATCAACCAACCGTTGTATCCTACTTCGGGTTCAAACATAAGTTTCATCTTCCAATTTACTCCACCATGGAGTACTATTAGTGGTAAGGATTTTTCTAATGCTACATTACCCGAAAAGTATAAATTGATAGAGTATCATAAGTATCGCTTTACCGCAGATTGGTATCAAAAGATAGTGGGCAACTTAGTGTTTAAATTTTCAACTGAGTACGGTTTCTTAGGATATTATAACCCTCAGATTGGCTTCTCACCTTTCGAACGCTTTCAGTTAGGGGGTGATGGTTTATCTCAAAACTCTTTCTTTATTGGTAGAGATATCATCTCTCAGCGTGGCTATGATGTATATCAAAATCAAAATGCTACCATCTTTAATAAATACACAGCAGAGCTTCGCTATCCATTTTCAATGAGTCCTACTTCTACCATTTATGGTTTAGCCTTTTTTGAAAGCGCCAATTCTTGGGCTAGCTTTAAAGAGTATAATCCTTTCAAGCTGAATCGTGGTGCAGGTTTAGGCGTAAGGTTATTCTTGCCAATGTTTGGATTGATGGGGCTAGATTATGGTGTCGGTATCGACCGATATAACCCTGCAACAGGTAGTACTTCATTAAAAGATATAGGTAAGTTTACCTTTATGCTAGGGTTCGAACCGGATTAGTAGCTATTTATTCATCTAATATTTTTAAACAATCAAGTATCGTATGAAAAAGTATCGTTTGTTATTTGTGCTACTCCTTGTAGCGTCTAGTTTTACTTCTCAAGCACAGAAGTACTGCATCATCGATTCTAAGTATATTTTAGAAAAGTTGAACGATTATAAAAATGCTCAAGCCAGCTTAGACAATTTGTCGAAACTATGGCAAGCAGATATTGATACGAAAATGCAAGAAGTGGATCGCTTATACAAAACGTATCAAGCTGAAAAAGCGATGCTTTCTGACGAAATGCGTAAGAAACGTGAAGACGAAATCATGACCAAAGAGAAAGCAGCAAAAGATTTGCAAAAAACTAGATTTGGGTATGAAGGTGATTTGTTTAAAAAGCGTCAGGAGTTGGTAAAGCCGGTACAAGACAAAGTATATAATGCAGTACAGAAAATGGCTCAGAGCCGTGGTTATGAAATTGTATTAGATAAAGCTGGAGGCATTACATTGTTTTATGCCGACCCTAAACTCGATAAAAGTGATGATGTGTTAAAGTTGTTGGGTACCAAATAATATAATTGGTTGAAACAAGTTTTGGCATTTACTTTGCACCTCAAGAAAAAAAATTAAACAGTAATAAATTAAAATGAAAAAAATCGTATTGGCTATTGCAGTAGCAGTGTTATGCAGCGCATCATCTGTTGTTGCTCAAAAATTTGGTTATGTTAATTCTCAGGAACTTTTAGCCTCTATGCCTGAAGCCAAAAAAGCTGATTCATCGTTACAGTTATTCGCTAAAAGCTATCAAGACCAAATCGAATCCATGATAAAAGAATATCAGAAGAAAGGTCAAGAATATCAAGCACAAGAAAAGACAATGACTGAAGCAGTAAAAGAAGTGAAGATGAGAGACCTTCAAAAATTGGAAGAAAATATTCAACAAACTCAACAAAGTGCACAAGATAAAGTAGCTAAGAAAAAAGAAGATTTGTTTACTCCTATTTTAGAAAAAGCAGATAAAGCAATTAAAGAAGTAGCCAAAGCCAACAACTACGATTATGTGTTTGATGCAAGTGCTGGGGCTTTATTATATGCAAAAGATTCCGACAATATCTTACCCTTGGTAAAGACAAAGTTGGGTATTAAGTAAGAATCAAATATTTAAAATATCTATTAGAATCCTTGAGCAATTCAAGGATTTTTTTGTGTTAAACATTATAGGATGCTTTGGGTTATAACCGATATTTTATCATTTCTAAAACATATTCCCTTCGCCTATCACCACAAATCTTCTTACCTTACTATACAAATTGATTTGCCATGAAACTATCTTTTCACGGTGCTGCACGCACAGTTACCGGTTCTAAACATATCGTACATATTGGTCAAAAAAAGGTGTTATTAGATTGTGGTTTGTTTCAAGGGATGGGAAAAGAAACCTATTTACTCAATAGTGAATGGGGTTTTGAACCTTCGGAAATAGATTACGTCATCATCTCTCATGCTCATATAGACCATATAGGCTTACTTCCTAAACTAGTGTCAGATGGCTACAAAGGAACTATCTACTGTACAGAAGCGAGTGAGCCACTTATCAAACTTCTTTTAATTGACTCTGCCAATATCCAAGAAGCGGATGTGCGCTATACCAATAATAGAAGAGCAAAAGAAAATAAAGAACTGCAAGAGCCACTCTATACAGTGCTTGATGCTGAAGCTGTCTTTCCAAAATTGGTGTTGTTGCCCTACAATAAATGGGAAAAGATAGATGAGCATGTAGAGCTTATGTATTCTGATAACGGGCATATACTAGGCAGTGCAGCCGTGAACTTAAAACTTTGGGAAAATGATAAACTGACTACCTTAACGTTTAGTGGTGATATCGGAAGATATCGAGATACAATTCTTCGCTCCCCTCAGACATTTCCTCAGGCTGATTATATCATCATGGAATCTACCTATGGAGATAAATTACACCCTGCTGCTGAAAACGCTAAGGAAGAATTATTCAATACCATAGTTCATACTTGCTTAATTAAAAAAGGTAAGCTAATCATCCCTGCTTTTAGTCTGGGTCGCACACAGGAGCTGCTCTATATCCTAAATGGATTAGAAGAAGAAGGACGTTTACCACCATTGGATTATATAATTGATAGCCCACTTTCTACCAAAATAACCCGAGCGGTAAAAGCACATCCTGAATGTTTTAATCGTGAAGTACAGAAGTTACTAAAGTCCGATAATGACGTTTTTAATTTTAAGCGACTCCGATATACGGAAGGTGTAGACGACTCCAAAGCGTTAAATGGCATGAAGGAACCTTTTGTAGTCATCTCTGCATCAGGCATGGCTGAAGCGGGAAGGGTAAAACACCATATAAAAAACAATATAAACGACTCTAGAAACACCATTTTATTTGTGGGTTATTGCGAGCCTAATTCCTTAGGAGGGCGACTAAGAGCTGGTGCAGAATATGTGGCAATTTATGGCGAACGGTATGAAGTAAAAGCTGAGATTGCTGCTATTAATACGCTAAGCGCTCATGGTGATTATGATGATCTCTGCCAGTGGCTCGCTTGCCAAAATGAAGAATTAGTTAGCAAGTTGTTTTTGGTTCATGGTGAGCCTGAAGTACAAGAAGTTTTTAAAAATAGGCTGTTGAAGAAAGGCTTTCGTGATGTGATTATTCCGGATTTGCATGATACCATAGGGTTGGGGTAGGAAATAGATAATATCTAAATTATATTTCTCTTAAAACTCCCACTACAAATTCTTTATCCGTTCAATAGTGCTTGTAGTAGAATATCCCTTTACAAAAGGGATGATGGCTACTTCGCCTCCATTTTGTTGTACGAAATCAGCACCTACAATGGTATCCATAGAGTAGTCGCCGCCTTTGGCTAAAACCTGAGGTTGAATAGTTTTTATCAACTCCAAAGGGGTGTCTTCATCAAAAATACAAACAGCATCTACCACTAGTGAAGACGCA
>CALMXV010000081.1 GCA_937871155.1 uncultured Taibaiella sp.
CACAAATCAATTTTGCCCGAGAAAACGGATTTGTTCAAACCTACTTAGGACGGAAGCGACACCTTCGAGATATCACCTCATCCAACCCTACGGTAAGAGGTTTTGCAGAACGTAATGCCATCAATATGCCGATTCAAGGCACTGCTGCGGACATGATAAAACTTGCAATGATAGCCGTACATAATGAATTAAAACAAGCACAACTAAAAACAAAAATGATTTTACAAGTTCATGATGAACTCATTTTTGATGTACCGGAAGAGGAATTAGAAACTGCTAAAAAACTTATTTTAGAAAGTATGCAGCAAGCAATGCCCTTGCCCAATCAAGTACCGGTAATAGCAGCAGCAGGTAGTGGCAATAATTGGCTGGAAGCGCATTAATTCCTTTTCAAAAGGTATTTTAGAATTGCTAGAATAAGATTAACACCAATTGCATATTCTGATTTAGGAGCTTAGCGGCATTCCCCTATATTTGTGATGTGAGTTTTTTATTCCCTTTATTTTTATTGGCAGGGCTTACTATAATCCTCCCGATACTCATTCACTTGTTTAACCTTCGTCGTTATAAGACCGTGATGTTTCCACATACGTGGTTGCTAAAAAATCTACAATTACACTCCCAAAAACAAGCACAGGTTCGCTATAAATGGTTGCTGGCAGCACGAATTCTTTTTTTATTATTGTTAGTACTTGCCTTTGCACAACCCTTTCTAAAAAACAACACCGCCTTAGAAACTTCTAAAACTTTACAAATAATATATCTTGACAATTCAGCCTCCATGACAGCGAAAAATGGAGTGCGTACTTTGTTGGATATTGCCAAAGAAAAAGCCATCGCTCAATTAAGAGCTGCATCGCCGGAAAGCCGTTTTATCCTTATCACCAACAACAAAACCCAATACTACCCACCACAATCAATAGAACAATCAGTAGCGACTTTACAATCGATAACAACAACGGCATCTACCAAATCTGTTACTAGCATTTTACAAGAGGTACAAAGTATGATGCAAGCAGAAGCCTTCAAAACAGCATCTCTTTACTACTATTCCGATTTTCAAAAAACAGGTTTTGCTGCTCATCCGAATCCAGAGTCTTTACAAAACATCTCGTTTTATGGAGTGCCTATTCAAGCGGAGAGAACTTCCAACGTATATATTGACACCGCTATATTGACCACCCCTATATTGCAAACCGGGATTACTAATAAGTTGATTGTAACCACCAAATATTCCGGTGCTTCCCCTAAAGAATTACCTACGTTACAGCTTAGTATCAATGGGCAGGTGAAAAGCGCTTCCTCTCTTCATTTCAACGACAAAAAAGAAAGTATTGATACACTCAGTTTTCAAATAAATGAAGCCGGTTGGCAGCAACTTGCCATAACCCTGAATGACGCTCTTCGTTTTGACGATACGTTTAGAATAGCTGCTAGAAGCAACAATAACCTATCGGTACTAGTGCTCAATGAAAATCAACGAAATCCTTTTATAGATGCTGCTTTTCATGCTTATGGCGGCTTTCGTTATGAGAATCGTTCTATACAAGATGCTATGGATTGGAAAGCCTATAATTTGATCATCTTAAATGGTTTTACCCAACTACCAACTTCTATTGCTACACGTATAAAAAGTGCCTTACAACAAGGACAAAGCATCGCCTTGTTTCCGGGGAAGACCACACAACTAAAAGACATCAATACGGGTTTATCGCTTGTGGCTCCTATTCAAATTACCGGTATAGATGTGGAAAGTAAAACAGCCACCTCTTTACAAACTGCCAGTGAGTTAGCTTCCAATATTTTTGATCGCATACCGGATAATATTCAATTACCACAAGCTACATGGCATTATCAACTATCGGCGGGGCTTGATGCCAATCAACAATCCATTATCAGCTTTAGAAATGGAAAGCCGCTATTGGCGCAATTTACGCCTTCAAATGGCAAGCTTTATTTGCTTACAACGAGTGCGGACTTACAAGGAGGAAATTTTACTACTAGTTATTTCTTTGTTCCTTTCTTATATCAAATGGCGGCACAGTCGGGAAATGGCAATGTTTATGCCTTGCCTTCCGGTAGCGAGCAACCCTTACAACTCTCCTTTCCTTATACCGGAGAACGCAGTATGGTTCATGTTTATCAAAGCAACAACGACCTTATCCCACCACAAAGAAAACAAGGTGCTGGTGTAGCTGTATTTCTCGGAATGGTGCTTACTCAGCCTGGCTTTTATGCCTTAGCAGCAGGTAGTACTGATACGGTTCAGGTAGCTATAAATACCAATAGAAAAGAATCTATACTTGATCATTGGACTTTAGAATCTTTAGAAAAACAATGGTCCGGCAAACATATAAGCTGGGTGCAACCGAATAAAGAGGTAACGCAACTCAGCAATTCTCGTTCTAGTCAATTCCCTATTTGGAAAGTCTGTGTGTTCTTCGCTTTAATCTTACTAGGACTAGAAACATTTTTACTAACTAG
>CALMXV010000082.1 GCA_937871155.1 uncultured Taibaiella sp.
TACACCGTGTTGTTGTGGTGCTTCTTTCATGGTTCCTTTACCTCTACCACCAGCGTGTATTTGTGCTTTAATCACAGCGAATTTAGTTCCGTTATCCACTGCCATTTGCTGATAGGCGTTGATAGCTTTATCTACGTTATCCACTGCTATACCTCCTTGTGTGGGTACGTTATATTTCTTTAAAAGTTCTTTGGCTTGATATTCATGAAGGTTCATGCTATTGAAAAATTTGCCGCGAAGATAATTTATTTGTAAGATAATCCTATCTAAAAACTCTTTTGATAGCTCTTGTGTAGAAGATTTTTTAAAACACCAATTCGTACTCTTGCCTTAATTGAAAAATGCAAAGGCTAAAATATTTGGAACTTATAATTACATTTGCGGTCTTAGTATTTATAATATTTACATGGAAGATTTAAAGCAAACCCTCAAACAACAAATTATCGAATCCCTCAATTTACAAGGCATGAAGCCAGAGGATATTGATGACAATGCACCTTTGTTTGGCGAAGGATTAGGTTTAGATAGCATTGATTCTTTAGAATTGATGGTATTACTAGAACGCAACTACGGCATCAAAATAGAAGATGCTCGTGAAGGAAGAAAAGTTCTTTCCTCAGTTCAATCAATGGCTGAATATATTTCAGAACACAAGAAAGCATAAGGAAGCCAATGGGTATGGCAGGCAATATAGTCATTACTGGGGCGGGTATTGTTTCTGCATTAGGAATAGGGCATGCCGAAAATCTGCAGGCATTACAAGCTATGCAATCCGGTATGAATACCCCATCTATTCTTAACACGATTCATCATGATTTATTGGTAGGAGAATTACGATGGTCCAATGAGTCTATTGCAGCAAAGTTTGGAATAGATTTATCAGCATCCTATTTCACCCGAACCAGCTTACTAGCAATTACAGCAATTCATGAATTACTAGAATCATTTGATTTAGTTAGTTTACAAAAAGACAGGCTAGCTTTTCTCAATGCAAATACCGTGGGTGGTATGTGTAGTGTGGAAGATATGTATCCTCAGTTTGTTTCAAGAGAAGCGACCGGCGACTTTGTCAAATACATTGATACTTTAGACTGTGCAGCCAGCACTCAAGATGTCGTAGATTATTTTGGGTTAAAACCTTTTACTGCCACCATGAGTACAGCTTGCTCGTCTTCATCAAATGCATTGATATTAGGTGCTAGGATGCTGGCACAAGGTCTTGTAGATAAAGCAATCTGTGGTGGATGCGATGCACTAAGTCGATATACTATTAATGGATTTTTATCCTTAAAGAATGTTGACAAGTCGTTGTGTATGCCCTTTGACCAAAACAGAAATGGGCTCAACCTAGGTGAAGGTGCAGCCTTTCTAATGTTGGAACGAGAAGAAGATGCCATCAAACGTGGCGCTCACATCCTTGCTTTTTTCAAAGGATACAACAATACAAATGATGCCTATCATCCTACGGCCCCTTCTCCTGATGGAGCCGGTGCGTATAGGGCGATGACTCAAGCCTTAAAAAAAGCAAATCTACTCCCCGAACAGATTGACTATATCAATGCACATGGAACAGCAACGCTCAATAATGATGCGGCAGAAGGCAAAGCAATTGAACAACTTTTTGGTAACTCTATTCTTTTTAGCTCCACCAAGCCTTATACAGGTCATACATTAGCCGCTGCAGGTGCCATCGAAGCTTTATTTTCTATCATGTCGTTACAAGAAAATTGCTTATTCCCCAACTTAAATTTTACTACTAAGATGGAGGAACTTACAATCACACCCATTACTAGTTTACAAACCAATAAACCACTGAAGCATGTACTGAGCAACTCTTTCGGCTTTGGCGGGAATAATGTTTCATTAATCTTTGGGAAAGCATGATGAAGCCTATATACATAGTTTCCGCTAGTGCTATATCTCCACAAAATAGCTTTGAGAATCCTCAATTTTTAGAAGTGATCACATCGGACACTTCAGGTAAACTTTTTGTAAAAGAACCCGACTATCGGCAGTATATCAATCCGGTGGCAATACGGAGGATGAGCCGCCTCATAAAAATGGGAATCAGTTGTGGTATGAATGCCTTACAACAAGCAAAAATCACCACACCGGATGCTATAATAACAGGCACTGGACTCGGCAGCATGACGGATACTGAAAAGTTTCTAAATGATATGATTGCTTTGGAAGAAGAAGCTTTAAATCCCACCTTTTTTATTCAATCTACTTACAACTCTGTCAACGGATGGATCTCGTTGCAAACAAAAAGTACTGGCTATAATCAAACCTATGTCAACAGAGGGTTATCGCTTGAAATGGCTTTGATGGATGCCCAACTTTTTATCCAAGAATCAACAGACATCGTACATGTATTAGTAGGAGGCTTTGATGAATTGACGGATGAATATCATATCGTAAAAAGTAAACTCGGCTATTGGAAACAAGCCACCTTCAACAACCTAGATTTATTTCAACACAGCCATACCTCTGGCTCCATTGGAGGTGAAGGTGCTGCTTTTTTTGTTTGTACCAATTCCTCTTTAAATGCTATAAGTAATATTTGCGGTATTCAACAACTACACTACCCTACTCCTAATACAATAAATGAATCACTTAAAAGATTGCTGCACGAAAACAACCTGCAGCTTGAAGATTTAGATGTCGTACTTTTAGGACAAAGTGGCGATGTGCGTTTTGAAACTTTTTATGATTCCATAAAAAATAGTTTTAGTGAAAACACTTCCTTGATTGGGTTTAAGCATCTTGTAGGTGAATATCCTACCTCAAGTGGTTTTGCATTATGGATGGCTTCGCAAATTGTTGTACACAACAGCATTCCGGAAGTAACAATGTTGAAAAAAGGGACGAGCAGCAACTTTAGAAATATCCTTCTTATAAACCATTACCCGTTGCAAACAGCCTCTTTGATATTACTTAAGAAAGCCATTGACAACTAAGCTACCGCTACAACATTTTCCTTCGTTCTATCATTCTTAATAGCGGTAAAAAATATCTTTCAAGAT
>CALMXV010000083.1 GCA_937871155.1 uncultured Taibaiella sp.
CAAAGGTGATTTATCAGCACAAACACCCTACTTAAATCTATCGGAAGGAAGCTTTTCTTCTTATGAAGCTCCTGATTATATTTTAAGCAATTCAGGCAGACAAGTGCTTTCTCAACTATTGACTTCATCTTTTGAAACTACCACTACAATAAAAATTTCAGGAGCTGACCGTTATGAATTGACAGATTGGTATTTGGAGTTTTTACGCGTGCACTCTCAGCACATGGGAACTATAAAATCTTTAGAAGTATTAAGGGCAATTTTGCACTAGCTTTCACAACCGGTAAAGCGAAAGCCAAAATAAAATAAGGCAATCCACATCAATCCTTTACCCAAGAAGAATAGGAAACCGGCAATGCCCAATCGCTTGAGCCAAGTCATCATCCGATTCGGATTTTCAGAGGTATTCACTTCCTTATTTTCCATAATGGCTGCAAAATAAAAGATTATTCGGTACCGAATCGTCAAGAATAAGTAAAAACTTATCCTTCACAAATAACTTGGGAATATTGCACCGTCCCATTCATGGGTGGGTGAAGTTTTCTAATTGTCACTTTGGTATAGTGAATCGTTGAAAAAGTGCTTCTTAATGATTCAAAAATTTCTTTAGCTACCGTTTCCAATAAATCATTAGGCTTACTGAATATCTGATGTACTAGTTCATTAATGAGGGTATAATCTATAAATGGACATTCGCCATTTTCATCTGCTGTGACTTGTACAGCTACATCAATTTCAAATTGATTACCTTTTATTTTTTCCTCGGGATAGAGACCTACCTTGGCATGTAAAGCAATGCCATTTACAGAAATTGTATAGACCATTATCGGTTTTTCTTTACCGTTTCATGAACAGTGGCTACTACTTTATCAATATCAATATCACCTTCTTCTTGGCTTACCAACTGGCCATTAGGACTGAATACGCTGATGATATTGGAGTGTGAAAAATCTATTGGTGAAATCTTTTTATACTTCATGGCAAGTACATTGGCAAACTCTTGCGTTGCAGCTTCAGTAGAAGTCAAGAACGTCCACTGACGGGCATCCATATTATTAGTCTTTGCAAACTCTTTTAAATGTGGCGGTGTATCTACTTCGGGGTCAATAGACACTAGTACCAAAGACACATCATCAATTTCTTTTCTGCTGATTTTAGATTCGATAGTTTTCATCTTTGCTACTAAGATAGGACAAGCAGTTTTGCAAGAAGTGTAAATCATGACTACCACGAGTGTCTTGCCTTGTAAGTCATTTAAATGAAGCGAATCTCCATTTTGATTGTGCCATTGTGTAGTCAAATTGAAGATAGAATTCGAAGGAATTGTTTCAGTAGGTTGTTTTTTACTTTCTTGGCAAGAAGTAGTGAACAAAACAACGGCTAATAATAAGCTTAGAAATTTCATATTAGTTGGCTTTAGAAATGGTGGTATCCTTTGCACATCGGAAACCGAGATTGGCAATTGTATAATTAGCTTTTAGGGTAGTACGTAGTGCAAAACGCATGTAGGCTGCATAGTTGAGTACATCGGTAGAAGAAGTTGCCCCTGCAGCACAGAAAAGGTTTTTATCTTCATATTGACTGTTCCTAGAGTCACTAGTTGTAAGAATAGAGTTAAAATCATCCGTCCATTCCCATATCAAATCAAAGAGATTATATATTCCCCAATAATTGGGTTTGCTTTTCATCACGGCCTTATATTGTCTTTCCTTTTCCATGTACAAGCTAATAATAGTAGCTGAATACTGAGGTTTTTTTCGAGCATTCGGAGAAACTTCATCAGCCATAGCTACAAATTCCCATTCATCTAATGAGGGTAATCGCTTTCCTACACTTTGGGCATAAGCTTTTGCTGCAAACCAAGAAACCTGACATATAGGTGCATCAGGCAAGGCATTTGCAGGCAACTCCAAATCTGAAGGCCATTTACCTAGATAACTTGTATCCGCATAAATTCGTTTCACTTGTGATTTTCGCCATTGAGGATTTTCCTTTAAGAACTCAAGGAATTCTTGATTGGTTACGGCACGTTCGTCAATTAAATATGGGGCTACAGTTACTAGTGAAGTATCCGTACCATAAAAAGGCTTATACTCCCCACCGGGAATATAAGCCATCTTGACATCAGTTGAAATTGATTTTAGTTTATTAATGTTAGTATTTGCACCAGCATCTTCATGTTTTGTATGTTTTCCTTGTTTACTACAAGATGCAAAAAACATCACCATCAATACTAGACATAAATTATACTTAATCTTCTTCAACCTTTTAATTTTAATTTAAGATTATAACCTTATTCAGCTACTACTTTATCTGCTTTGAATACTTTAGGATTTGCATCGCCGGTTACTTTCAATTTACCAATGGCACCTTTGTTAAAGGCTCTTGAAAGAGAGTGGTCAACAATTACATACTCACCAGGAACGTCACATTTAAACTCAACAATAGCAGAACCACCAGCAGGAATCATAGTTGTTTGAATGTTGTGTGAAACGGTACTTCCGCCCTCAAGATATACATTATCGAAAATTTCACCAATTACGTGGAATGATGAGGTCAAGTTTGGACCACCATTACCTACATAAAGACGAACGGTTTCGCCCACTTTAGCTTCTAGCATGTTTGCACCAAGCATTGAACCTTTTTTACCATTGAATAATACAAAGTCAGGGTTTTCAGCAACCGCTTTATCGTTGTCAAATTCTAATAGACCTGCCTTGGTAGAAGCTTTTGTGTAGAAATCTCCTTGCATGATGTAGTATTCTTTATCCACTTTAGGAAGTCCTCCATCTGGTTCTACAAGGATAAGACCATACATACCATTACCGATATGCATAGGTACTGGAGGTGCCGCACAGTGGTAAACATATAACCCTGGATTAATCGCTTTAAATGTGAAAGAAGCTGTTTTGCCAGGAGCTGCAGTTGTAGCGGCTGCACCACCACCAGGACCCGTTACCGCATGAAGGTCAATATTGTGAGGCAATACGCTGTTAGCAGCATTTTTTAAGTTTAAAGTTACTTCATCACCTACTCTTACACGGATAAAGCTACCAGGAACGGTATTATTGAATGTCCAGAAAGTATATTTAATACTATCTGCAATGATGCCTTCTATCTCTGTTGTTTCAAGATTTACTATCCATTTTTTAGCTCCTCTTGTACCTACTGGTGCCGGCACGTTTGGTGCTCCTGTTACTTCAGCTACTTCTGGGTTGCCTTCTGCAACGATATTCACTGCGTCTGATGAATTTGAAGAGCCTTTACTTCCACCTTGATCAGGATTGGTTTTACAGCTAAATAGCGTAGCTACCATGGCTGCAGATGCGCAAAGCGCGAGATTTTTGATGTTCATGTTTGATATAAATTAAAGAGTTAAAATTTTGATTTTACTAATGTTGGGTTCACTTTTATTGATAACCAAAACCACTGTTGATATGCTTGTCCGTCAGGTGTATTTTTTAAGAAGTTGGTAGTAGGAGTTGTTAGATAAAATGAGTAGCCACCTGTAAAACTTGTAAACTTGTTCACCTTATAAGAAAAACCTAAATCCGCTTCTTGCCCTAAATTTTTGCTATATGTTTTTGTTGTTTCTTTAACGGTATTGGGGGTAAAAAATTGGTGCAAATTTAGGTAGATATTGTTTCCGTTTTCAAATCTATAATTAAGATTTAAGTAATTATCCGATAAGCCGGTGCCTTTATGTTGATTACCGGCTAAATAATAATCCATATGTCCATAAAATTTATGACCAGTATGAAAATATGGGTTGAAGGCTTTGTTCATTGTGTTGGCGGCACCTACATTATTACCACTTACCAAGTCGCTTCCGATACCGGCACTCCAATGTTTGTTTATTTTATAAGTTCCATAGGCAGCTACTAAATATGCATTCGTATAACTACTGTTGATATTTTCACCCGTTTGATAGTATCCGGAAATAGTAGCCGTGATACGTTTACTATTGTATGTATAGTTTGCTCCATAGGTTTGTTGAAAGTTGGTATTCGTATCTTTAGTATCTACGTTTGCTTGCTGAAAGCCTAAGTTTGTACCGAGTACCGTAATGCGTGATTGTTCATTAATCCGATAACCTAACCATACTGTTTGCATCCATTTGTAAGGGAAGGCATCTGTTGTACAATATAAATTGTCGGCAGTATTATAAAGGTTGTTGCCATACATCGTTTTATAGTTTTGATTGTAGGCAAAAAAGCTTTTCATTTCGAAGTTGCTTTTATTATAATGAATTGATAAGGCATCGTGAGCTCTTGCACCTTGCGCCCAGTCCAGCTCTCCGAAGAAACGTTCATCATCTAAAGATATCACCTGACGGCCTGCTTTTACCCCCCATGCATTGGTCAATTGTAAATTTGCCCAAGCTTCAAATATGGAAAATTGACTACCACTTTTCTCTGCACCTTGTACCATATTTTCTTGACCCCATACATTTACAGCTTGTGGTGAAATTCTGATGGATAATACATTCTTATACGAATAATCCATCGTAAAACGTGTACGATCGCTGATAAGAGCGGCTGATTTTTCAGTACGACCCAAAGGGCGGAAAACACCATCTCTTAATTCAAATCTTGGTCTTAGTTGTGCAGAAAGTGAAAAGGTATTTTCAGTTTCTTCTTGTGCATGTAAAGGGAACCATGTAAAGACCATTATTATTAAATACCAAATACTCCTTTTTTCAGTGTGTAACATCTGATAAATGATTTGTTAATTTCTTTCACAAAGGAACTATGCATTGAACCCTTAATAGATGATGATGGTTTGACTAATTGCTGAACTTAATCAGTTTTATCCATTGTAAATACTAATCAAAAACATCATTTTTAATTATGGATAGTGGAATTTTCTTGTTAAATGTACCAGTTTTATTCAAGTGATAGAGGTTTAATAAATGTTTCAATTAGTTGGTATTAGGCAATCTTCTTACTTTTGCTGCCATGAATAACACAGCAGAACTATCGCACAAGACTCTTGAATTTATAGAACGTGAAGAACGATTTGGCGCTCATAATTATCACCCGTTACCGGTTGTTATAGCTAAGGGACAAGGAGTGCATGTATGGGATGTAGATGGTAAACAATATTTCGATTTTTTATCAGGATATTCTGCCGTCAACCAAGGTCATTGTCACCCTAAGATTGTAGCTGCCTTTATGGAGCAAGCCCAAAAACTGACACTTACTTCTAGAGCTTTTTATAATGATAGTCTAGGTATTTATGAAGAATACATCACCAAGTTCTTTGGCTATGATAAAGTACTTCCTATGAATACAGGGGTAGAAGCTGTTGAAACTGCTTTAAAACTTGCTCGTAAATGGGGATATCAAGTGAAAGGAATTGAACCACATCAAGCAAAAATTATAGTATGTGCTGATAATTTTCATGGACGAACACTGAATGTTATATCCTTTAGTTCTGACCCTGATGCTACAAATAACTACGGTCC
>CALMXV010000084.1 GCA_937871155.1 uncultured Taibaiella sp.
ATTGCTCTTGGCATCGTATATGGTGATATCGGTACTTCTCCGTTATACGTAATGAATGAAATCTGTAATGGAAAAGTAATTAATGAACATTTAATATTAGGAGCACTATCCTGTATCATTTGGACACTAACCTTACAAACTACAATCAAATATGTAATCCTAGTTTTAAAAGCTAACAACAAAGGTGAAGGTGGTACTTTTTCACTTTATACCTTAGTCAGAAGACATAGTAAATGGGCAGTTTTTCCGGCGATGATAGGTGGTGCCGCACTATTAGCAGATGGTATGATAACCCCTCCCATCACAGTAACTTCTGCTATAGAAGGTCTAAGAGGCATTCCCGCATTCGCACATATAACTGAATGGAGCATTATTCTGATAGTCATAGGAATATTAAGTTTACTTTTCTTTTTTCAACAATTTGGTACAGCTTCAATAGGAAAGGCGTTTGGACCGGTTATGATAGTTTGGTTTTTACTACTTGCGGTATTAGGGCTACAACATATCGGAGAAGAGCCTCATGTTTTTAAAGCCTTTAATCCATACTATGCTATCAATTTATTGACTACTTACCCTAAAGGCTTTTGGATATTAGGCTCTGTGTTCTTATGTATTACGGGTGCTGAAGCCTTGTATTCCGATATGGGACATTGTGGAAGGCATAATATCTATCCTTCATGGGTTTTTGTAAAAACATGCCTTATCCTAAACTATCTTGGGCAAGTGGCATGGCTGTTAGCTGAAAGAACAGGTACTACTTGGCATGCAGAAGGTCAAAATCCTTTCTTTGCTTTGATGCCTGAATGGTTCTTGTATGCAGGAATATCAATCGCTACTGTAGCAGCTATTATTGCTAGCCAAGCTATGATATCAGGGTCGTTTACGCTTATAAGTGAGGCAGTAAAACTTAACTTATGGCCCAAGATGAAAATCAATTATCCTACAGTAGAAAGAGGACAGTCTTTTATCCCTGGTATTAATCTTCTATTATTTTTGGGCTGTATTGTAGTGGTACTGATTTTTAGAAAATCAGCTAACATGGGTGCCGCTTATGGTTTAGCTATTACAATTTGTATGCTCACTACCACTATTTTAATTTCAATTTATCTGAAAATTAAACGTGTAAGCATGTTCTGGATTATTACGAATTTAGTTGTATTTCTGACGATTGAAGTTGCCTTCCTCATTGCCAATTTACAGAAATTCATGCATGGTGGTTATGTCGCACTAATCATTGCCTTCTGTTTGTTTATGACCATGTATATCTGGTTTAAAGCCCGAAAGATAAAGAACCGCTATATCGAATTCTTGAAACTAGAAGACTATACATCTATCCTTCAAGAATTGAGTAATGATAGAAGTATTCCTAAATATGCTACCCACTTGGTATATCTTACTAGTGCCAATAACCCGAAAGAAATTGAGCACAAAGTAGTGTTCTCAATGTTATACAGAAAACCCAAACGAGCAGATATCTATTGGTTTGTTCATGTGGATGTATTAGATAATCCTTATACTACGGAATACGAAGTACAAACTATTGTACCCAATCAAATCATAAGAGTGGAGTTCCGACTAGGCTTCCGAGTGGAACACCGCATCCAATCAATGTTTAGGCAAGTGGTAGAAGACATGGTGGAGAATAAAGAGGTGAATGTAGTGAGCCGTTATGAATCCTTGAGTAAAAACAATGTGATGGGAGACTTTAGATTTATTGTGATAGAAAAATTCCTCTCAAGAGACAACAACCTGCCGTTATTCCAACGATTTATCATGAAAGGCTATTTTATCCTTAAAAATTTCAGCTTATCAGAAGAACGTGCTTTTGGATTAGACACTTCAGATGTAACCCTAGAAAAATATCCTATAGTTGTAACTACCGGAAACGAAATTTATTTACGCAGAATCAATGGAAATACATAATGGAATAGCCTCCAACAAAGAACATTTTAGAACTTCCATTAAAAATTAGATACAAAAATTACTTTATATACATCAAGATGTTTCATCCAATAACCAATACCCAATTATTAGAAGTAGCCAATGAGTTTGGAACTCCGGTTTATGTGTACCATGCTGAAAAAATTACTCAACAATTTGATAAGCTTACCCAAGCCTTTCAAGACCACCCTACTCGATTCTTCTATGCCTGTAAAGCTTTAACCAACATCAATATATTAAAACATATAAAGCAAATAGGTGGCAACCTTGATTGTGTTAGTATCAATGAAGTAAAATTGGGTATTAAAGCAGGTTTCACTCCCAGTCAAATTTTATTTACACCTAACTGTGTGGACATATCTGAAATCGTAGAGGCTACTGACTTAGGCGTAAATATCAACATTGATAACATTTCTATACTAGAACAATTTGGAAATAAATTCGGTAATCAATACCCCATCTGTATTCGTATCAACCCACATATAGAAGCAGGTGGAAATTATAAAATATCTACAGGACATATAGATAGTAAATTTGGTATTTCTATCCATCAACTTCGGCATATTGAACGCATAGTTAAAACCACAAGCTTGCAGGTAAAAGGCTTGCACATGCACACCGGTAGCGAGATTAAAGATATCAATGTTTTCTTACGAAGTTTAGAAATCATGTTTGATGTAGCCACTCGATTTACAGAACTCGATTTTCTTGACTTAGGAAGTGGCTTTAAAGTGCCTTATAAAGAAGATGATCCGGAAACGGATGTAGTGACTTTAGGAGAAAAGCTTACAGAGGCGGTTAAAGCATTTGAATTAGAGTATGGACGTAAACTAGAAATATGGTTTGAACCAGGTAAGTATTTAGTAAGTGAATGTGGCTATTTCCTTGTAAAAGCCAATGTGATCAAACAAACAACTGCAACAGTTTTTGTAGGGGTCAATTCTGGATTCAATCACTTAATCCGTCCGATGTTTTATGAAGCTTTTCATAAAATAAGTAACCTTAATAACCCTACTGGTGCTGAGCGTATCTACACCGTTGTTGGAAATATTTGCGAAACCGATACATTCGCTTGGGACAGAGTATTGACCGAAGTACGAGAAGGGGATATTCTTTGCTTTCACAATGCAGGCGCTTATGGTTTTGAAATGAGTAGCAATTTCAACTCAAGACTAAAACCGGCAGAGGTAATGATCAAGGAGGGAAAAGCATTCCTAATTCGTGACAGAGAAATCTTTGAAGATTTGTTAAAGAATCAATTGGAAGTACTATAATCCATCGCCGGATAGAATAATAGCTAAGCTTTCGTTACAATGTATGATGTGTGGGTGTTTTCTTATT
>CALMXV010000085.1 GCA_937871155.1 uncultured Taibaiella sp.
TTTCTTATTTTTCTTTTGAAACAAAAAGAAAACACTAATCAACATCCAACCTACCCAAAAGAGATATACACCAAATTGGAAACGCTCCCCCATTATACTATGGGAGAGATTTTGGCGAAAACTGGAATAACTAAAAAACAATCCGGCAATGGCTAAGGCTATTGCAGATACTTGAGTGAGAATGGATGTAGTACGGCGATTATACTTTTGTATGAAGTACTGGATAGTATAAAGCAGCAACCAACATCCGTAATAGAGGGTTGCACTTTTATACCATATTTTTAAGAAAGCATAATCTTTGTAAAATAAACCAACTCCAATCTTCCCTATCCATGAAGCGTTAGATAGTAATACCCCTGCAAGTATTGCCAGTGCAAGTAATAGTAAAAACAATAGAATGGAGCGTTTCATAAAACGTATTTTACTTGTTAGCTTTGTTTAAATAAATGCTTCTATGGGACGCAATAATAGAATAATGATAGTACCGATATTTTCTAGCTGAAAGCATCTTTAATCTTATCAAATATGCTCTTATCATCTTTATCACGACTCTGACTAGATGGTTTGAAATTTGTTGCACTCTTTAATTTCTCCATCATTTCACGTTCTTCATTGGTCAAATGCTGTGGCGACCATACCGAAACTTCCACCAACTGATCTCCTTTTTCGTAGGATTGAAAAGCTGGGAATCCTTTTCCTTTAAGTCTAAATATTTTACCACTATGTGTACCCGCAGGTATTTTAATTTTTGCTTTACCTTCTATGGTAGGCACTTCTACTTGAGTACCTAGCACTACATCCGGGAACGATAGATTTAAATAATACACTACATCAAGTTCGTTTCTCACCAACTCCGGATGCTTTTCTTCTTCTATTAATAAAAGTAAATCACCTGGATAACCACCACGCTCGCCGGCATTGCCTTTTCCGCTCATGCTTAGCTGCATACCATCTTGCACACCTGCAGGTATGTCTAAACTAATAGTTTCTTCACCATATACTCTTCCTTCACCTTTGCAGCTACCACATTTTGAAGTTATTTGCGTTCCTTCACCATTACAGGTTGGGCAAGTGGTTACTGTTTGCATTTGTCCTAAGAATGTACTTTGTACTCTACGAACCTGACCACTACCACCACATGAGCCGCAGGTCTGAATAGCATTTTTATCTTTTGCACCGCTACCTTGGCAGGTATCGCAGCTAACATATTTCTTTACTTTAATTTTTTTGTTGGCACCATGAGCAATTTCAGCATAGTCCATCTTTAGTTTTACTCTTAGGTTAGAACCACGATTACCTTGGCGTCTACCGCCTCCACCGCCTTGTCTGCCGCCTCCAAAAAAGCTACCAACCATATCAGCTCCGAAAATATCACCAAAATTGGAGAATATATCATCCATTGATGGGCCTCGACCACCGCCAGCAGCACCACCCATGCCTGCATGACCGAATTTATCATAACGTGCTTTCTTATCTGCATTGCTTAATACATCATAAGCTTCAGCAGCTTCTTTGAATTTTTCTTCTGCTTCTTTATCTCCTGGATTTCTATCTGGATGAT
>CALMXV010000086.1 GCA_937871155.1 uncultured Taibaiella sp.
CAAAGGGTTGCACAGGAAATTATTGAACTTTTTAGATTTTCTCGGACAACAATAACTTTAAATAAATAAAAGTACAAGTCGAATAAATGAAGTATAAAGCTGGGGGATTTTCCTACAGATGACTCCTACCCGACTACGACTAAGAAAGGCAATAAAATGCTTTCCACGATTGAAGTTTACATATTTCAAAATCGTACCTTTGCCCACTTAATTTATTTATGCAGCACATTAGAAACTTTTGCATCATTGCCCATATTGACCATGGTAAGAGCACGTTGGCAGATCGGTTATTAGAGTTTACCAAAACAATTTCAGACAGAGACATGCAAGCTCAGGTGCTTGATAATATGGATTTGGAACGTGAAAAAGGGATTACCATTAAGAGCCATGCTATCCAAATGGACTATGAATTCAAAGGTCAGAAATATACCCTTAACCTTATTGATACTCCTGGTCACGTTGACTTTTCCTATGAAGTCAGCCGTGCCTTAGCCGCTTGTGAAGGAGCCTTATTATTGGTAGATGCGTCTCAAGGAATCCAAGCACAAACTATTTCAAATCTATACCTCGCTTTGGATAATGATCTTGAAATCATTCCGGTGATAAACAAGATAGATATGGAAGGCGCTATGATAACTGAAGTTACCGACCAAATTGTGGACCTGATAGGTTGCAAGCCGGAGGAAATTGTACTAGCAAGTGGTAAAAGTGGTATCGGCATTGAAGAAATCATGACGGCTATCATCGAGCGTATCCCAGCTCCTAAAGGCAAGCCAGAAGCTCCTTTACAAGCATTAATCTTCGATAGTGTATTCAATTCTTTTAGAGGCATCATCGCTTACTTCCGTGTTTATAATGGCACATTAAAGAAAAACGACCGTATCAAATTTTTCCATACAGACAATTATTACACCGCTGACGAAGTAGGCATCTTGAAAATGGGCTTAGCCCCTAGACAAGAGGTAACCACTGGTGATGTAGGCTATATAATCACAGGCGTTAAGGATGCCAAGGAAATCAAAGTGGGTGATACCATTACACTCGTTAGCAATCCTAGTGACGAACCTATACATGGTTTTGAAGAAGTGAAGCCGATGGTATTTGCCGGTATCTTTCCGGTATCTACTGACGATTTTGAAGAGCTGAGAGAGTGTATGGAAAAGCTCCAACTCAACGATGCTTCTCTCACTTTCGAACCGGAAACATCGCAAGCACTAGGTTTCGGTTTCCGATGTGGTTTCTTAGGAATGCTTCACATGGAAATCATTCAAGAGCGTTTAGAACGTGAGTTTAACCAATCCGTAATTACTACAGTTCCCAACGTAAGCTTCCATGCTTATTCTACCCGCGAAAAGGATAAGGTGATTATAGTAAACAACCCTACCGAAATGCTTGACCCTAGCCGTATGGATAGAATTGAAGAGCCTTTTATACGTGCACAAATCATCACACTACCTGATTATATAGGTAATATCATGAGCCTTTGTTTGGGAAAACGTGGGTTCCTTATCAACCAAAACTATTTGACATCAACGCGTGTAGAACTGATCTTCGAAATGCCACTTGCGGAAATCGTTTTTGATTTTTATGACAAGCTAAAATCTTGTACCCGTGGCTATGCTTCTTTCGATTATCATCCACTGGACTATAGAGAAAGTGATATTGTGAAAATGGATGTGCTCCTTAATGGTGACCAAGTGGATGCATTAAGTGCCTTGATACACAGAAGTCGTGCACAAGACTTCGGTAGGAAGCTATGTTCAAAACTGAAAG
>CALMXV010000087.1 GCA_937871155.1 uncultured Taibaiella sp.
ATGATGTGTAGGTCCATCTTCCCCTACTAATCCCCCTCTATCTAAACAAAAGATAACGGGTAATTTTTGAATAGCGACATCATGTACCACCATATCATAGGCACGTTGCATAAAACTGCTGTATATGTTGCAAAATACTTTCATGCCTTGTGTGGCAAGCCCTGCACTTAAGGTTACTGCATGTTGTTCGGCAATACCTACATCTATAGCTCGGTCTGGCATTGCTTCCATCATGTATTTTAAAGAACATCCAGAAGGCATAGCAGGAGTAATACCCATTATTTTAGGATTTTTTTCTGCAAGTTCTATAATAGTATGCCCAAAAACATCTTGATATTTGGGAGGCTCAGGTACCGTTACTATTTTCTTATTTATCTTTCCGGTATGCTTATCAAAAGTACCGGGTGCATGCCATAGTGTTTGGTCTTTTTCAGCTAAGTCATAGCCCTTACCTTTTACTGTTTTAATGTGTAAAAGCTTAGGCCCTTGGATATCTTTAAGGTCATGTAGCACTTCCACCAATTTCAAAATATTATGACCATCCATAGGCCCGAAATAACGAAGCCCTAATGATTCGAATAAATTACTGGATTTTGAAACGACTCCTTTTACGCTAGATTCAATTTTAGAGGCTAATTCTCTCTGGAACTCTGCATAAGGTAGCTTCCCTAAAAACTTCCAAACATCATCACGAAATTTATTCCAAGTATGTGAAGTAGTGATATCTGTCAAATATTCTTTCAATGCTCCAACGTTAGGATCGATGGACATGTTATTATCATTGAGAATGATGAGTAGGTTGGCATTACAAACACCGGCATGGTTCATCGCTTCAAAAGGTAATCCCGCAGTCATTGCTCCATCTCCAATGATGGCTATATGTTGTCGATTTTCTTCTCCTTTTAGTTTTGAAGCTATAGCCATTCCTAATGCTGCGGAGATAGAAGTAGAGGAGTGCCCTACACCAAAAGTATCATATTCGCTTTCGCTTCGTTTAGGAAAACCGGATAACCCTCCGTATTTCCTATTCGTATGAAATGATTTTTTACGACCGGTCAATATTTTATGCCCATAAGCTTGATGCCCTACGTCCCATACGAGTTGGTCATCAGGAGTATTAAATACATAATGCAAAGCCACTGAAAGCTCTACCACACCTAAGCTGGCACCAAAATGCCCCCCGTGTACACTAACACAATCAATGATGAATTGACGTAATTCTGTACATACTTGCTGAAGCTGTGTTTTATTTAATTTCCTAAGATCAGCCGGTAAGTCAATTTGATCTAATAATGATTCTGCAACAAATTCTTCCATTGATGTAATCTGAAAAGCTTTCAAAAGTAAGAATAATTGCTGTTTTATATCATCATTCTTGAAATATTGTAGGCTACATGGTTGAGTTTTAAGCTATTTAAACCAATTTGATATTTTTCTTTCACTCATTTTCAATAGCTTTTACATTATTGAATCCAATTATCCTTGTTAAATAGATAGATTAAAATTCACAGTTGTTTGGCAATATGGTTTTTCCTTAGCTTTGGCACGTTTTTTAAAAAGAAATTTTATGAAAGAAGTGTATATCGTTTCAGCCGTACGTACCCCAATGGGTAGCTGGGGCGGGTCTCTAAAAGACTTCTCAGCTACTAAGCTGGGGGCTATTGCTATTAAAGGAGCTTTAGACAGAATAAAATTAAATCCCGATGAAGTAAATGAAGTATTGATGGGTTGTGTAATTCAAGCCAATCTTGGACAAGCACCAGCACGCCAAGCTTCAAAATTTGCCGGCATTCCGGATCATATACCGTGCACTACTGTAAATAAAGTATGTGCCAGCGGTATGAAAGCAATTTCAATGGGTGTTCAATCCATATTAGTAGGAGATAACGATATTGTTGTTGCAGGAGGAATGGAAAGCATGAGTAATGTGCCTTTTTACAACCCTACTCAACGCTGGGGCAACAAGTATGGCGATGTTTCCATGATTGATGGTATCTCTAAAGATGGGTTGACGGATGTTTACCACAACTATCCAATGGGAAATGCAGGTGAACAAACTGCTAAGGAATACAATATCACAAGAGAGCAACAAGATGCCTTTGCTATCGATAGCTATCAACGCAGTCAGGCTGCTTGGGAAGCGGGTAGAATGGATGCAGAAATTGTACCGGTTGAAATTCCTCAACGAGGAGGAGAACCCAAACTATTTGCAAAAGATGAAGAGCCTTGGAATGTAAAGTTTGATAAGATTCCTTCTTTACGCCCTGCTTTTATAAAAGACGGCACTATTACAGCCGCAAATGCATCTACTATGAATGATGGTGCTGCTGCGGTGATTTTAATGAGCAAAGAAAAAGCAGATGCACTAGGGATTAAACCATTAGCAAAAATTATCGGCTATGCGGATGCAGAGCAAGCCCCTGAGTGGTTTACAACTACACCTTCTGTAGTAATTCCTAAAGCAGTGGCTAAAGCCGGTCTTACGATGGATCAAATTGATTACTTCGAAATCAATGAAGCATTTGCAGTAGTATCTCTTGTGAATATGCAAAAGATGAACTTAAGCTCAGATAAAGTGAATGTTAATGGAGGAGCTGTTTCTTTAGGTCATCCTTTAGGAGCAAGCGGAGCACGAATTGTAGGAGCTTTAGTAAATATTTTACATCAAAATAACGCTAAGTATGGTGTTGCAGGTATCTGTAATGGCGGCGGTGGCGGCAGTGCTATTGTTGTTGAAAAATTATAAGATGCTTGCTCCGTAACGAAGTTTTTACAGCTGGTTATATAGGAAGTAAAATGTTTGAAAACATCTTTGGAACGATTCTAAAGATGTTTTCTTTTTTTAAGAAACGATAATTCTAGAGTAATCAAAAAGGGATAGAATCAACAAATCCTTTTTAAAGAAACTAAAAACGCAAAAAAAATATTTAATCGTTTCATTCCTCAATAATTTTTGTATTTTGGCTCAATAAATTTTTTTCAGTTCATGAATATTTGGAAAACGGTTTTTATATCGGCATTCTCATTTTTAGGTGTTGCGAGTACGGTATTATACTCTTCTTGTGAGCAAGATGCTTGTCTTTCATTAAAATGTAGAAACGGAGGCTCTTGTGCTGAAGGATTTTGCAGATGTAAAACGGGTTATGAAGGTGCAGAGTGTGAAACTCGTGCAGCTGACAAGTTTTTATATTTATTCATTGGTCAAAAAACCTGTGCTGGTGCTCCCGTACCGGATACGGTTTTGATTTATTTGGATCAATATCCGAATAAAATTAAGATGGTTCAATACAGCAAAAAAGAAGATACGCTTACCGGTGTAGCTGACAAATACCATGTTCGTTTTGACGATTATGCAAGAGGAAACTATCGTAGATTTTCATCAGCAGATTTATCTAGCGGTGAATTCGAAAAGATTTCAATTTATAACGAATACATCAACGATGTGACTGTATCTTCTGTTAAAGAAGCTTGTAATTTTCAAGGCTTCAAATAAGGTAAACATTTATTTCAACTCATAAAAAATCCCGAATTCAACATTCGGGATTTTTTTATTTCAATAAGTATAGATTGCTACTTAAAATCTTTCTAAACCATTAAAAAAGAAGTTGCCTTCTATTTGAGCATTTTCATCACTATCAGAGCCATGAACCGCATTTTCACCAATAGAAGTAGCGTATAATTTTCTTACCGTTCCCTCTGCTGCTTCTGCAGGGTTGGTAGCACCTATCAAAGTACGGAAATCAGCTACTGCATTGTTTTTTTCTAAGATGGCAGCAACGATGGGGCCACTACTCATAAATTCTGTAAGCTCGCCATAAAAAGGACGTTCTTTATGTACTTCATAAAATTTTTCTGCTTGAGTTTTGCTGATGTGCAAATATTTCATCGCTACAATGCGAAAACCACCGTTGCAAATCATCTGAAGTATGTTGCCGATATGACCGTTACGAACAGCATCGGGCTTAATCATGGTGAATGTACGATTTGACATTTCTTTTATTTTTTGAGGCGCCAAACTAATTTAAAATTATCTTATTAACATTGTAGATTTGCAAACTTTTTTAATGAACTATTAGAATTTAGATTTTCATTGTTACCGATTCAAGATATTTTCCCTTTACTGGCTACGCCAAAGAAGATAACGATAACTACACATCATAAGCCGGATGGAGATGCCATTGGAAGTATGTTGGGCTTGTATCATTATCTGAAACTTAAGGGTCATCATGTAACTGTAATTTCTCCTAGTGATATTCCAGATTTTTTACAATGGTTGCCGGGCGTACAGCAAGTATATAACTATGAAGCAGAGTCAAAATTCTGTGAAGAGAACATTCAACTAGCAGATTTTATTTTCTGTGTAGATATCAACGATGCCAATCGTACTAAATATTTAGGCGCACTTATAGAAAATGCATCTCAGCCCAAAGTAATGATTGACCACCATCTGATGCCCAAAGACTATTGGACCTATGGTGTAAGCAATTCGGATAAAAGTAGCACTTGTGAAATGGTGTATGACTTTATTAATCTAGCAGGCGATAATGCTTTGATAAACGCTACCATAGCCACTTGTATCTATACCGGTGTGCTTACTGATACCGGTTCGTTTCGATTTCCTGCTACTACGGCAAGTACCCATAAACTAGTCGCTGACTTACTAGAAAAAGGGTTGCAACACACCACCATACATGAAGAAATAAGCGATAGCTGGTCGGTAAAACGTATGCAGTTTCTCGGATATGTATTGTTAGAAAGAATGCAATTGTTCCCACATCTTCATACAGGCATCATCACTATTTCCAAAGCCGATATGAAATTGTTTGGAATTGGAACTGGAGATACGGAAGGCTTAGTAAACTATCCGCTTTCTGTTACCGGAATCCGATTTGCCGTATTATTTATTGAACGTACTGATGAAGTGAAGCTGTCTTTTAGAAGCAAAGGAGATTTTGATGTGAGCAGTTTAGCTAGAAAATATTTCAACGGAGGAGGTCATTTTAATGCCTCTGGTGGCACCTCACAAAAGAATCTTGAGGAAACTGTAACTTATTTTAAAGAAATTTTATCCGATATTCACCCCCGATAATTTAAACCAATGATAAAACAAGTAGTATCTGTAGCCCTTTTGGCTGCCGCATTCGTAACCATCAATGCCTGTAACAAGCCGAGCTTTAAAAAATTAAGCAATGGCTTAGAATATTCTATTATTAAAGATGAAAAAGGAGATAAAAAACCAGCTGTAGGCGATATCGTAGAATTGAATATCCGATTAAAAGCTGATGATAGCTTGCTAGCTGATTCTCGTGTAGAAAATGGCGGTAATCCCGTACAAACCATGATTCAAGAATCTCAATTTAAAGGAGACTGGACCAATGCACTTAAATTTTTAACTAAAGGGGATAGCGCAGTTATCAAAGTATCTATTGATTCTTTACGTGCTTTCTTAAAAGACCAAAGCCCTTTACCTCCTTTCTTAGATGGTAAAAAACAATTGATCTATGAATTGAAAGTAGTAGGTGTAAAAACTCAGAAAGAATTAGAAGAAGAAATGAAAAGCAAGTCTGCCGAACAAAATGTAGCGGATGATAAAATCTTACAAAATTACTTTGCTAAAAATAACCTCCAACCTACTAAAACTTCATCCGGTCTTTATTATATCATAGAAAAAGAAGGTACAGGTGAATTGGCTGCAAAAGGTAAAGCGGTAACAGTAAACTACACTGGAAGTACTATGGATGGAAAAGTATTTGATAGCAACACTGACCCTAAGATGAATCATGTGGAGCCTTTTACTTTTACTTTAGGCAATCATGAAGTGATAGAAGGTTGGGATGAAGGTGTAGCACAATTGAAAAAAGGAAGCAAGGCTAAATTGTTTATCCCTTCTTCAATGGCTTATGGCGAACAAGGTAGAGAGCCTATGATTCCTAAAAATGCCATTTTGATTTTTGATGTGGGAGTAACCAATATTACCAATGCACCAACTGCTGATGTAAAGCCAGAAGCAGCTTATCCAGCACAATAATTTTTTAGACCTTTTAAAAAAACGTATTAACTCCTTATGAACAAGCAACTCGTTTTAGTTACAGCCCTATCTATGTTGGCTACTACCGGCTTCTCACAAAAGAAAGCAACACCTGCAAAAAAAGCAGCAACTACCGCCACCAAAGAAATGAAAACTGCAGATGGCTTTGTAGTATTGCCTAGTGGCCTTGAATTTCAATTTATCAAGAATGTACCTGGTACCACACCTCAAATAGGCGATCAAATTGAAATGCATTTTAAAAGCCGAGTGAACGACAGTGTACTGTTTAATACTCGCAATATGCAAAAAGATCCTGTACTATTCCCCTTACAAAAACCAAGCTTTCATGGTGATGTAAATGAAGGATTGGCGATGATGTCAGCAGGTGATGTGGCTGTATTCCGTACCCCATTAGACTCTATCGTTAAAGCAGGACAAATGCTTTTGCCTTGGATGAAAAGCTCTGATAAAATGGTGTATGATATCGAAGTGATTTCAGTAAAAACACAGGCAGAAGTACAAAAAGAAAATGAAGCCAAAGCAACGGCGCAAATCAACACCGACGAGCAAATCCTTAAAGAATACTTTACCGCTAACAAAATAGCACCAAAGAAAACAGCCAGTGGTTTATACTACTCGATTTGGAAAGATGGTAAAGGTGAAAATGCTAAAGCCGGTCAGAAAGTAACCGTAAACTATACAGGTAAAACTACGAATGGTGAAGTGTTTGACTCTAACATTGATTCAGCGTTCCATCACGTAGAACCTTTTGCTTTTGATCTTGGAAAAGGCAATGTAATTAAAGGATGGGATGAAGGCATTACGCTTTTAAATAAAGGTGCCAAGGCAACTTTATACATCCCTTCTCGTTATGCTTATGGACCACAAAGCCCTTCTCCAAAAATCCCAGCAAACTCAGTTTTGATTTTTGATGTAGAGGTGGTAGATATTTCAGGCGAAGCAGGAGCAGCCCCTTCAGCAGCGCCACACAATCATGACCATGGCGATAACCATGATGGTCATAAACATTAATACAGCTGACTACCTTTGTAGTGTTATTAATATTTCATCAGTATCAATCGACATACAATAAGAATAGGGTGCTTGCTTTTGGTAAGCGCCCTATTTGTTTTTAGTCCCTCAAGTGCGTGGGCTATATCTTTTGAAATACCTTCCCGTCAAGATTCGTTACGAGGAGGAAATGGAACTCATAGAAGTTGGTGGGATGTGCAACACTACTCACTTTCCATTGCTTTTGATACAGCGAAGAAAGCAATTATGGGAAGCAATGTGATAACGGCAACAATAACGAAGGCACCTACCGATAGTTTACAAATAGACCTTCAAGAGCTGTTGTTTTTAGACAGCGTTATATTTGATGGTCAGCCCTTAGCTTATTTTAAAGAAGGGAATGTTTGGTGGATTTTGTTTCCATTTAACCGGTATAAAATAGGAGAGAAGTTGCAACTGACATTCTACTATCATGGAAAGCCTAGAATGGCTAAGCGCGCCCCTTGGGATGGCGGTATGATATGGACTAAAGACAGTATGGGCAATGCATGGGTATCTGTGGCTTGCCAAGGGCTAGGTGCTAGCAGTTGGTGGCCCTGTAAAGACTATCAAGGTGATGAACCAGATAGTGGCATGCAGATTCAATTTTATATTCCTTCAAATAATGACGAAGTACCCATTTCGACGATACCAATTATAACCAATGGAAATAATGCCTATTGGCAAACAACTAAGACGATACCCTTCCCATTACATCAATCGGCAAAAGATTACCTAAAACTTACTGCCAAAGTGGTGAATCCTATCAACACTTATAATGTAACATTTTATTACGGCAACTATCATACTTGGAAAGACACCATGATAGGAGAGAATGGAGTATTACCCTTAACATTTGCTCCCTTGTATTATAACGAAGCTTTAGCCAGAAAACAATTTACGGTTGTCAAAGAAATGCTGCGATGTTTTGAATATTGGATGGGCCCGTATCCTTTTTATGAAGATGGCTATAAGCTGGTGGAAGCCCCTTTTTTAGGTATGGAACACCAAAGCGCCATTGCCTATGGTAATAGTTATTTGATGGGATATAAAGGTGCGGATAGAAGCCATACCGGTGTGGGAATGTTGTTTGACTTTATCATAGTACATGAAAGCGGGCATGAGTGGTTTGGTAATAATATTACAGCTGCGGATATAGCCGATAACTGGATACACGAAGGGTTTACTACCTATACTGAAACTCTATTTGCAGAGTGGATAGCCGGAAAAGAAAAAGCTTTTGAATACTGTAGAGGAGAATGGAAAAACATAAGAAATGACCGACCTATAATAGGTGATTATAGCGTGCAAGATGAAGGTAGTGGAGATAAATATGATAAAGGTGCTGCGGTGGTCCACATGATTCGGATGATACTAAATGATGATGAAAAGTTTAGAAGCTTATTGAGACAAATGAATCAAGACTTTTATCATAGAGTGGTTTCAAGCCAAGAAATAGAAACTTACATCATTCAAAAAACCGGATACAATTTTAATCCATTGTTTAATCAATACCTTCGCACATCCCAAATCCCACAATTAGAATATTATATTCAGCATAAGGACTTGTACTATCGATTTACAAATATCGTAGCGGAGTTTACCTTGCCTTTGGAAGTCCGTATCGGAAAGCATCAAAAGAAAATACAACCTACTGCTGAATGGCAAAAAATAAAATGGAAACATGGATACGGTGTTTCGTTTTCTAAAGACTTTTTAATACAGGTGAAGTAAGTCCGATTATTAAATTGAATGATTGGAAGCAATGATTCTTTTTTTAATTGGCTTTAAGCTACATTTGTTTAAGTAAGATTTAAAAACAATTGCTTCATGGAAGTAAATCAAAACAATCAGAAGAAGAAATTATGGATAATAGAAGGATTGGTTTGGGGAGTCTTTATGTTTTTAATGATGGGGATTCTGTTTCCACTGGCTCAAAAAGAACCTTTTACTACCAAGAGGGTGTTGCTATCATTGCTGTATTGGTTGATAGGTGGACTTGTTTATGGCTATATCTTAAAACTGTTTCAAAACTATGTGCAAAAAAGAAAACAATCAAAGGCAGAGCTATGAGAGAACTATTATAGCGGCTATCCTTTTTTTAAATGTTCAAATAACTTTTTAAGCTTTTCTTTTTTTACAATTTTTTGTTGTTGAATTCCTTTAGCTATTAGCCTAGTGCCTACTTTGGCTTCGTATTCGGTAGTGATTTCATTGCCTATAAGCGATACGAAAGTGGCAATAAATACAACCGCATCGTGTAAAACAGCAGGCGAATGATGTTCTACTGTAATGCCGGTTCCAATACCTTCTTCGTCCTCATCTTTCATTTCTAAAACAAATAATCGTCCGCTCCACTCAGCATCGCGAGCTACAGAAAAGGTAGCATAAACATCATGCACTTGTCCGGAGGCAAAGACGGCAAAGTCGTTGGCAGAAACGTTATGGGTAAAGGTTTTTTGGTCGCCGGGTTGGAAAGGAGATTTCATGCTACAAAATAATGTAAATACTGTAGGGAATATTATAACTTTTGTTTTGAATCAAATGGCTAAATTTGTGCCTGCATCATGAAGAAGCTATTAGTCATACCCATATTGTTACTTTACATTATTGCCACATCAGGCATTAGTGTGAGTTTGCATTTCTGTGGAGATGATGTAGCTTCTTGGGCACTTACCGGTAAAGCCAGTGGCTGCGAGGATGCCTCTTGTGACATGGCAGCCCCTAGTGAAGACAACTGTTGTAAGGATAAGATAATAAAAGCTAATGTAGATGATGAGCAGGTAATGGTGAAGGCTCTGCAGTTGGATAAGGCTCCGCTTTTATTTACAACACCTACTAGTTTTCAAGGATTTTATAATAATGAAGTCTATCAAGGGTTTCAACCTTCGGTAGCCCATGCTGCTAATGCGCCACCTGGGTCTTGGCAAGCGATACCTCTCTACAAATTATTCTCTTCTTTTACGTATTACGGATAAGGCTCTCGTTTCAATAGCTTCATAGTAGCTATTAGATGAACGGTGCCATCGCCACTACAGCTCCATAGTAGGGTAGTAGCTGACGCCCCAAAGAAAAAATCTCGTAAACTATTTAGGATAGCAACATCTATCCCAATTATTAAATCATTTAAAACGTAAAAAAGATGAAACAACTTATTTCCATCATCGTCCTAATATTCATTGCTACTACCACTAGCTTGGCTCAAAGCCACATCAAGAAAGACACCATTGAAGTAGATGGCAACTGTGATATGTGTAAAAAGCGTATCGAAAATGCGGCATACATTAAGGGGGTAAAACGTGCGGACTGGGATAAAAAAGATAAGAAGCTGGTAGTAGTGTATAACGATTCGAAAACTACACTTGAAAAGATAGAACAAAGTGTAGCCAAGGCAGGACATAATACGGTACATGTAGAAGCTACAGAAGCATCTTATAAGAAATTACCGAACTGCTGTCAGTATAAAACGGAAGTCTGCGAACATTAACCAACCTGCAAAAAAAAACTGAAAAAATTTCAGGAATATTAATCCACAAATGGTTTATCCACGGATTACACGAATTACAATGATTTCACTGATTATTTATCCACAAATGGCACAAATGAAGCACAAATGAACACGAATTATTTGTGCTTGCAGTTTACCAGCACGAAGCAGGCAGAAAAGCAAGTGTGTTTATTTGTGTTTTTATTTGTGAAAATCTGTGTATAATTTGTGGAAATCCGTGGTTAATTTGTGGAAATC
>CALMXV010000088.1 GCA_937871155.1 uncultured Taibaiella sp.
TACTAGATAAACCTTCACTATTAAACTTTATGGATGGTTGTGATGTCGTAATTCATACTGCAGCCGTAATTGATTTAGGACATAAAAACGACCCAAGACTCTATGATGTTAATGTGTTAGGCACAGAAAACATTTTAAAATGTGCTAAAGATGCAAAGGTTAAAAAAGTCATCCATGTAAGCTCCATCCATGCTTATGCTCAAGTTTCAAATGATACACCTATTGATGAAGACAGTCAATATGTTTCTGACAATAGCCTCTTTTACGATCAGACCAAAAGAGATGGTCATATTATAGCCGAACTAGCCGCTAAGACGGGACAAGATGTAGTTATTGTTTGCCCTACTTCTATTTTAGGTTCACCAGATTACAGACCTTCCAGAGTAGGAAAAGCCATCTTGGATATTTATAAAGGAGTCATACCTGCCATCATTCAAGGGGGATTTAATTTTGTGGATGTTAGAGATGTAGCTGATGGTATCATTAAAGCAATGGAAAAAGGTCGTTCTGGCGAAAGTTATATTTTAGGAGGAGATTACTATACACTCAAACAAATTGCAGCTATTATTCTAAAACTAAAAGGCTCAAAAAAAACCCTAAAGGAAATTCCCGTTCCCTTAGCATATATTGGATTACCTATTGTGCATTTAATTGCTAGTTTATTTAACAGTACACCTATCTATGAAAAAAATTATTTAGATATTTTAAAGAAAGGGAGTAAGTTTATCAATAGTGCAAAAGCAAAACGTGAACTGGGCTATCAATCAAGGCCCATTGAAACAACTTTAGAAGACACTATTTCGTGGTTTAAAAAAACCGGTCACCTCTAAGCCTTTATGACTTTAGAAAATTTTACTTTACTCCTTTGGATTTGGATAGCTATAGCCGTCATCATTTTTTTTACCCTACTCTTTATCACTGCTCCTTACGGGAGACATTCTACCACTACTTGGGGACCACTCATCAACAATAAATTGGCTTGGTTCTTAATGGAGTTTTTTGTGTTGGTAGTCTTTGTTTACTTTATTCTTATTGGTAGTTTATCTCAGACGAAAGTCAACTTTTTTATAATGGGGTTGTTCATTCTTCATTATGTCAATAGAAGTTTCATATTCCCATTACGCATAAAAACCAAAGGAAAAAAAATGCCCATAGTCATTATGTTGATGGGCTTATTTTTTAATTTATGTAATGGATTTTTTTTAGGGTATTACTTAGGAGAGTTTAAAGCATATTCTATAGATTGGATGTACCAACCACAGTTTATAGTAGGGTTGTTCATTTTCTTCTTAGGGATGGGAATAAATTGGTGGGCAGATACGGTGCTCATTCATCTAAGAAAACCGAAAGAAACCGACTATAAAATTCCTCAGCAAGGGTTGTTTAAATTTATAAGTTGTCCTAATCTTTTTGGAGAAGTAATAGAATGGTGCGGCTTTGCCATCCTTACTTGGAGCCTTCCGGGCTTAGCATTTTTCATTTGGACTTTTGCCAATTTAGTTCCTAGAGCAATGGCACATCATCAATGGTATAAGTCAAAATTCCCTGAGTATCCTAAAAGTCGAAAAGCTATTTTCCCGTTTATCTTTTAATTTGAAAAGTTATTTTTGAATCATCCTATAGACAAAAAGGGACCCATATTTAAAGTTGAAATTAATCTGCATCTCATTTTTTCATTTAAATTTTATTAAAAAATAAGAGGGAAATTGACTTTTTATGCAATGACCTCCATCGCTTCATTAACGATAAAAAAACTTCCGGTTATCAATAAGGCATCATCATGCTTCATAGCCGATTGTGCTGCTGCTACAGCTGTGGCTACTGAAGAAAAAGCAACACCGTTGAAACCCAAAGTTGAAGCTAATTGGAATAATTCATGAGAAGGTAACGCCCTTGGAATATTAGCTTGACAAAAATAATAAACCGCTTCTTTTGGGAAATGCGTTAAAGCTTTCGTCACATCTTTATCCTTTACAAACCCAACTACGATATGTTTGGTAGTTGCATTAATAGCGTTCCATTGAGAAAATACTTCTTGCACTCCCGCAGCATTGTGTGCTACATCTGTTACTATCAACGGATGTGTTTGCAAGACATCCCATCGTCCTCTAAGTCCGGTGAGTTGCTTCACATGAGCAAGTGCTTCTATGGCACGCTCTATAGGCAGTTGAAAGCTTGTTGTAAGCGATAGGATTTCTATTGCTGCTAAAACAGTACGAATATTATGTTGTTGATAATTGCCTAGCAAATCTGATTTAATTGTAAACAACATTCGGTTAGCTCGATGAATGGCTTTG
>CALMXV010000089.1 GCA_937871155.1 uncultured Taibaiella sp.
ATAAGGCTCAATCAAGTCGATAACCTTGATACCTGTAAATAATACTTCAGTAGCGGTAGATAATTCTTCAAATGCAGGTGGCTTTGCATGGATAGGGCGGCTATTGGCTTTGTCAGGCTGAGGTAGACCGTCAATTGCATCACCGGTAACGTTGAAAAGACGACCATTGATTTGATCTCCGGTAGGCATAGCTATTGCCTTTCCGGTATCAACAGCTTCCATACCGCGTACCAAACCTTCGGTACCATCCATGGCTACAGTACGTACGCTATCTTCACCAAGGTGCTGCTGTACTTCAAGAATAAGTTTGTCTCCATTTTCACGAGTCAACTCCAAGGCGTTATAAATTTCTGGGAGTTTGTTGTCACCGGTAAAGTGCACGTCCACTACCGGACCGATGATTTGTTTGATTTTACCAACGTTTGGCATAGTATCTATTAATATTCAAGATTTAAAACTGAAATTTTGAGTCAATATAGTATTATTAAAAAATATGAATTACTCAAAATTTTGCGCAAAGGTAATGTTACCCATTGAAAATGCAAAGAAGAATATATGTGATTGTGGATTTCTTTTTTTGGTTTTTGAGTTTCATGGTTTTGTTGCTATAAAAATTATACATAATATCGAATTGAGCCAACTAATTTTAATCGTATCAGACACTTTATGTTGAGAATTTCAAGTATATAAATTTTATTAAGAAGATGTAAGCTTTGATTAGCCTTTGTTATTTGTAACAATCTATAAAGAACATAGCCGAACAAACTTTCATTTTTGCACCTATATTTGTGAATTATTGAGTTTACGCTTTGTACGAAAGTACGTTTTAACGCATGGCAGCATCTAACATGTCTTTATTGATTCGAAAGGTAAAAGTGATAGACACTCAGTCGCCTTTTCATAATAAAATTGTGGATATCCTTATTGAAAATGGCAAGATTGTTTCCATTGCATCGTCCATTACTTCAAAAGCAAAAAGGGAAATTAACCTTAAAGGATTACATATCTCACCAGGCTTTGTTGATGTTTTTGCTGATTATTGTGAGCCGGGATATGAACATAAAGAAACATTACAATCAGGTTTGCTTCAGGCCGTTGCAGGTGGATATACCGAAGTTTTTTTAGCTCCGAATACGCAACCAACATTATCTAATAAAACAGCTCTAGAGTATATCCTAAAGAATACTGAGAATGATTTAGTAACCGTACATCCAATAGGTAGCATTACCCAAAAGATTGAAGGAAAGGCATTGGCAGAAATGTATGACATGAATAAATCAGGTGCTATTGCTTTTTCTGACGGATGGCATCCGGTGCAGCACCCAGGCTTGATGTTGAAGGCTTTAGAATATGTAAAAGCTTTTCAAGGAATCCTGATTCAATTACCATTAGATGAATCGCTGGCAGTAGGAGGCTTAATGCATGAAGGACAGCTTTCCACTAAATTAGGAATGCCGGGAATTCCAAATTTAGCAGAGACAACTATATTGCATCGTGATATCGAATTACTTCGTTATACGCAATCTCGATTACATATTACCGGCATCTCTACTGAAGAAGGAGTAAATATGATTCGCAAGGCTAAGAAGGAAGGGTTGCAGATTACTTGTTCTGTTACGCCTTATCATTTGATGTTTAATGATAGTATGCTCAAAGATTATAACAGTCTTTATAAAGTGTGTCCTGTTTTGCGAAGTGAAAAAGATAGACTAGCCTTAATAAAAGGACTGAAAGAGGGTACGATAGATTGTATTGCCTCGCATCATCGTCCACAAGATTGGGACGCAAAAGTAAAAGAGTTTGAATATGCTGCTGATGGGATGAATGTTCAACAAATTACCGCTAGTATTTTATTATCCGAACTATCAGACAAATTACCTTTAGAACGTATTATAGAGGCAATGACTACTGCGCCTAGAGCCATTTTCGGGCTTGAGAAAGTTGACATTATGGAAGGCTCTTCGGCTAACTGCTGTTTGTATTTGCCGGAAACATCATTTACTGTTGAAACGGAAAATTTATATTCACAGTCTCAAAATAATCCGTTCATAGGAGCCACGTTGAAAGGGAAAATCATAGGAACAATTCATAAAAATCAATCACAGTTTAAATACTAAAAAATGACAAATAAAAATCAATCAAATGTCCCAATATCATTATCTATCAAATGGGGTATTATCATTGCAATCATCAACATCTTATTATATACAACACTGAATAAATTTTTGATGAATAGCGAAAACATGACCCTATACTATGTTGCTATCGGTAGTACATTTGTGTTGAACATAGTTTTATTATCATTTCTAGCAAGGCAACAACGCTCGGCTCTGGGAGGCTTTATCAGTTTTAAACAATGCTTTCGCACATTGTTCATTGCTATTTTGATTATTTGTGTCACCTCATTCTTATACCAACAAATTTATTTGAAGTTTATCGACCCTAGCTTTTTAGATCGTATGAAAGAAGCTACCCTAGCTTTTACCGAAAAGATCGGGGCTGGTCAAGAGCAATTGGATGATGTAGCAGATAAAATGGATAAACAAATTGCCGAAAGTAATAGTGTTTCACGCCAGTTATTGTCTGTAGTTTGGGCGGTTGTGTTTTATAGTATCATTGGGTTTGTAATTTCAGCTATTGTAAGAAAAAACAAACCGCTTTTTATAGAAGAAGAAAACAATCAACAGTTTCAACATTAGTCATCAGCAAGCTCGTTAAAGCTAGTCTGAAAGAGATATAATTAATAAAAACAGTATTGCCATAGATGTCCATGAATCCGGATATATCCCTTGTTATACCACTCTACAATGAAGAAGAATCATTGCCAGAGTTACTTGAATGGATACAACAAGTTTGTCTTACGAACGAATATAGCTATGAAGTCATCTTAATTGATGATGGAAGTACAGATAATAGTTGGCAGGTAGTAGAAGAGCAAGCTCAAAAAATTGCAGCGGTTAAAGGAATACGTTTTCAGCGGAATTACGGTAAAAGTGCGGCCTTGAATGAAGGCTTTAAAGCAGCACAAGGAAGAGTAGTCATCACAATGGATGCCGATTTGCAAGACAGCCCTGATGAAATACCCGAGTTGTATCGAATGATTACAGTAGAAGGATATGACTTAGTGAGTGGATGGAAAAAAATCCGTTACGACAATGCCTTGACTAAAAATTTACCTTCTAAACTATACAATGGTGTCAATAGATGGGTATCCGGTATTCAGCTACATGATATGAACTGTGGACTGAAGGCCTATAAGAAAAAAGTAGTGAAGAGTATTGAGGTCTATGGCGATATGCACCGTTTTATTCCGGTTTTGGCAAAATGGGCAGGATACCGGAAAATAGGAGAGAAAGTAGTACAACATCGTGCACGAAAATATGGAGTGTCGAAATTTGGTTGGGAACGATTTATCAATGGCTTCTTAGACATGATGACTGTACAGTTCATGGGGCGATTTGGCAAAAAGCCAATGCATTTTTTTGGTACATGGGGTATGGTAGTTTTTCTTTTGGGCTTTATTATTACCTTTTATATGATTATCATGAAGCTGATATTGGAGGAAGCTTATGGGCTTACCAATCGACCTCCTTTTTATCTAGCTCTTACAGCTATGATTATCGGAACGATGTTTTTCTTAACAGGCTTCTTAGCAGAACTAGTTTCGCGCTCCGCTGCGGATAGAAATAGCTATTTAATTAGTGAAAGAATAAAACTTTCGTAAGCAAAAAAGAAAGACCTATTAATTGAAACTCCAGGTTTTCTTTAGTGATTTTATAACTATTTCTAATACTATTAAAGTAGAAAATTTCAGTCTTATAGGGCATCTCAAGCTCGACGCAGTATTTTTTTTAGATACCCATCTCGTACTGAATTTTTTTCATATAATTCCCCTACCTTTGCAACCTCAAATTTTTAAACAATATTTAATAAACAAATACAATGGCAGACTTACGCTTTCAGCGAAACTTTGGTATTGCAGCACACATTGATGCCGGTAAGACCACAACCACAGAACGTATTCTTCGTTACACAGGTATGATTCACCGAATTGGTGAGGTGCACGATGGTGGTGCTACTACCGACTGGATGGAGCAAGAAAAAGAACGCGGTATTACTATTACCTCAGCAGCGGTAAGCTGTAAATGGCAGTTTCCAATGGATAACGGGAAAGCTATTCCTGGTACTACAAAAGATTATTCTTTCAACATTATCGATACTCCGGGCCACGTGGATTTTACCGTTGAGGTAGAACGTTCTATGCGTGTTTTGGATGGTTTGATTGCGTTGTTTTCAGCAGTAGATGGCGTTGAGCCACAGTCTGAAACTGTATGGCGTCAAGCAAATCGTTACAAAGTTCCACGTATCGGTTTTGTAAATAAAATGGACCGTATTGGTGCTGATTTCCTTAACGTGGTAAAACAAGTGAAGGAAATGTTGGGTGCAAACGCTGTACCGTTACAATTACCTATCGGCGCTGAAGATAACTTTAAAGGTGTGGTCGATTTGATTCGTATGAAAGGAATCATTTGGCACGTAGAAACAGAAGGTATGACTTTCGATGAGATTGATGTACCTGCTGATATGTTAGAAGAAGCACAAGAATGGAGAGCTAAATTAGTAGAAGCCGTAGCAGAATATGATGATACTTTGATGGAGAAATTCTTCGAAGACCCTAATTCTATTTCTGAAGATGAAATGCACGCTGCAATTCGTAAAGCTTGTATCGACCTAAGCATTATTCCAATGATGTGCGGTTCTTCTTTCAAAAACAAAGGAGTACAAAAAGCTTTAGATGCAGTTTGTCGTTACCTACCTTCTCCTGTAGATATTGATGCAATCGAAGGTACAGACCCGGATGACGCAGAAAAGAAATTATCCCGTAAGCCAGATGCTAAAGAACCATTTGCGGCACTAGCATTTAAAATCATGACCGATCCATTCGTTGGTCGTTTAGCCTTCTTCCGTGTATATTCTGGTCATTTGGATGCCGGTTCTTATGTATTGAATGTACGTTCTGGTAAGAATGAGCGTATCTCTCGTATCATGAAAATGTTTGCCAACAAACAAAATCCAATTGATTTCATCGAAGCAGGTGATATCGGTGCGGCTGTTGGTTTTAAAGATATCAAAACTGGAGATACCCTTTGTGATGAAAAGCATCCAATTGTTCTTGAAAACATGTTTATCCCGGAACCAGTTATCGCAGTCGCTATTGAGCCTAAAACTCAAGCTGACGTAGATAAAATGGGTATGGCAATCGCAAAATTAGTAGAAGAAGATCCTACATTGCGTGTTAATACAGACGAAGATACCGGACAAACTATCTTACGTGGTATGGGTGAGCTACACTTAGAAATCATCATCGATCGTATGAGACGTGAGTTCAAAGTAGAAGTAAACCAAGGTGCACCTCAAGTAGCTTACAAAGAAGCCTTTACTTTGAAAATAGAACACAGAGAAGTATTCAAAAAGCAAAGTGGTGGTCGTGGTAAATTTGCCGATATCATGTTCGAAATCGGACCTGCTGATGAAGAGTTCTTGAAAGAAGGAAAAGGCAACTTCCAATTTGTAAATGACATCTTCGGTGGCTCCATCCCTCGTGAATTTGTACCAGCTATCCAAAAAGGTTTTGAGTCTTCTATGACCACAGGACCTTTAGCGGGCTTCCCAGTAGAAAGTATGCGTATCCGTGTATTTGATGGTTCTTTCCACGCTGTGGATTCTGACTCAATGTCTTTTGAATTGTGTGCTAAGTCTGGTTTCCGTGAGGCTGGTCGCAAGGCGAAACCAATCGTTCTTGAGCCAATAATGAAAGTAGAAGTTATAACTCCTGACCAATACATGGGTGATGTAACGGGTGACTTAAACCGTCGTCGCGCTATGCTAGAAGGTATGGATACTCGTAACAATGCACAAGTAATCAAAGCTAAAGTTCCATTGAGCGAAATGTTTGGTTATGTAACTCAACTTCGTTCATTGTCTTCTGGTCGTGCCTCTTCTACTATGGAGTTCAGCCACTACGCTCAAGCACCACGTGCTATTGAAGAAGAAGTAGTAGCCAAAGCAAAAGGAAATAAAGTAAACGCTTAGTTGTTACTGAATACTATCCAATTAATACAACAACGCTTCGTACTAGTTACGAAGCATTGTTGTTTAAGTAATATGGTTTTTAAAGAAATTTAAAATCAGAGAAAAAAATTTCGATTTATCTGTAAACTATTATTACCTTTGCCATCCTTACAAGAAAGGTCAAAAGTAATTCTTTTGACTTTTTAGTTTGAAGACAGTAACTACGGGCATAGTTCAACGGTAGAATAGAGGTCTCCAAAACCTTTGATCCTGGTTCGAATCCGGGTGCCCGTGCAAAAATGATAACTCTGTAAAGCTAGGAGTAGTTTTACAGCTTTTCTTATTTTATAATTACATCTTTTATGGCAAAATTTGGCACGTATATACAAGAAGCTTATGATGAGTTAGTTCATAAGGTAACTTGGCCTTCATGGGAAGAGCTACAACAAACCACCATCATCGTTTTAGTAGCCCTTGCAATCACCACCTTAATCATTTTTGGGATGGACTTTGCCGGAGAAAATGTATTGAAATTTATTTACGATATCATAGGATAATATGACAGCAACTACAGACAATGTCACTAATCAAGAAACCAAATGGTATGTGATTCGTGTCATTAGCGGAAAGGAAAAGAAAGTAAAAGAACATTTGGATAAAGAAGTGAAGATAAATGGTTGGGCTAAATCCATTTTTCAAATCCTTTGTCCAGTAGAAAAAGTATTTAAAGTTCAAGCAGGTAAGAAAGTGCTTCGTGAAAAAATTCTTTTCCCTGGTTATCTAATGCTTGAAGCTGCTGATGGTAAATTGAATGATGATATGATTCAGACCATCAAGAATATTACTGGGGTGATTCATTTCTTAGGTAAAGACAATCCTACTTCACTGCGCAAATCAGAAGTGAACAAAATGTTCGGTAAGATGGATGAAGTATCTGAACAAGGAATTGGCTATGCAGAACCTTATATCGTTGGTGAAACAGTAAAAATTATAGATGGGCCATTTAATGACTTTAATGGTACGATTGAAGAAGTAAACGACGAGAAGAAAAAACTGAAAGTGGTGGTTAAAATATTTGGTCGCGCTACTCCGGTAGAATTAAACTATATGCAAGTTGAAAAACTAGTATAACTCTTTTACTAAAATACTTACCTACTAAAAATGGTTGTCAATTTACTACTGACAACCATTTTTGATTTAGTCTAATGGCTAATCTTTATTATAGCTCATCTTTCTTAGGAACAGTGCGAAAAATAATATCCCATAATACAGAACTTACTCCGAAGCCTTTATCCGGACATTTATAATGATGTAGGTGATGATTTCTCCAAAGAGCTTTTAAAAAACGAGGGGGTGCAAATGCATGAATGGCAAAATGCATAGAGCCATACATTAAATAGCCAAATAAAAAACCTGGGAAAAAAGCGTAAACATGAATATCTAGTAACATTGAGAATATTGAAAACAAAACCACTGCTACAATTAAGCTTGGTATAGGTGGCATAAACAGTCGTTCTTTATCTCTAGGATATTCATGATGTACACCATGCAAAGTATAAATGAAATTTTGTGTTTTTTTACTCTTAGCTAAATAATGAAATAAATAGCGATGTAACATATATTCAAGAAAGCTCCATGCAAGCATACCCAACAGAAATAGTCCTATTTCAATACCTATCGAAAGCCCTTTATAAGCATAACCAAAGTAGAGTAGTAAGACCATTATAGGAAAGTAAATACTATAGATAACTATAGGATGTGTCTTACTCATTATCTCTAGATAATCACTTTCAAACAACCGAGCCTGTCCTTTATTCTTTATCTTATCAAGTTCCATTTTTTAAACCTTATTTTAGTCAGTTGAACTGTGTAACAAAACTAGTTATTGAACAATTAATTTCTTTACAATTTTCTCTGAAGCTGAATTTAACTCCACAAAATACACACCACTAGGGACGTTGGATAAATCAATTTCCTTTTCTATTTCTTTGAAAGAGGTTGATGCCGTTAGTTTTGAATCATATATTTTAACTCCTACTAAATTAGTAATCACTAAATGAAGTT
>CALMXV010000090.1 GCA_937871155.1 uncultured Taibaiella sp.
TTATGCTTTTAAAAGTGAGATTGAGCTATTTTATTTTTCTTGGGAACCCCACAGCTACTTTGGGGACTACTGCTTTTATAGGAATTTGAATTTCATTAAAACCAGGAATTTTAAATTTCTTGGTACCCACCACAGGATAAGACAACGAACGGAAGGTTACAGTAGCACTTGTTTTGAATAGAGTTTCTACTACAGCTTTGGATTGACCTGTAGCATTAGCTACCTCCGTAATAAGTGTTGACTCAATTGTTTTATTTGCCTCTTTCATTATAGCTGCAATTCCTTCATCTACTTCTTTAGCAATATCATCTTTGCTCACACAGATACTTACAATGAAATCTGGACCTGGCAAATCGATATCCAAATTTTCTACCTTGCCTTTAATAAAAGAACTCATATTGGAAGAGGTAGAAACACCTAAGTCAATATCAAACTTAATTTCTGCGCCTCGTCCACTACCAGACACTTTTATTTCTCCACTACCAATAGAGGCACTTAGCTTCTCAATATCTTTAAATTTCTTCTTAGCATTTTTTATTTGACTATCTACGGTAGTCTGAGAGATACCCGCAGTGTCAGGCACAGTGTATGGAGCGAAGTATAAATTAAGAGTGGAAGAAAATTGAGTTTTGGTAATATCAAATGCTTCGCTTCTATATACAGGCTCATATATCGGGATGTTTTGACCGAGCATATTTACCGTACCGGTTTGTCTATAAGCTACGAAAAAGGCAAGTTTGTTGTTTTTCAGTAAAGCCAATTGTTCAGCACTAATACTAAAGCTAAAGCTGCCATCCGAAGTAGATTTTGACTTAAGCGAAATACCGGGGAAAAAGCCAATTCCAAAGGAGGGAATAACAGAACCAAGTTGTACTTGAATGTTAGCGGCTGCCTTAAAGGTGCCAGCTTTCGGTTTGCTTGGATTTAGAATGTAAGACAAAGCAAAAGATTCTAAATTGGTGACTTCAAAAATTTTTCCATGAATTTTCATAAGTAAATAAATTTAAAAGTTGAACAAAAATGTTTCATTAAAAATAATAATTATCTGAGTTGAACTTAAAGTATAACTACTGATTTTAGGTTTGAAAATTTGTGGGACTTACACGCTAAAGATAACGAGCAAAAGCAGGGTCTATGGTTCAGTAATCATTTCATTCTACGGGGTCTTGCACATCAGGTGGAGGTTCTGGAACCGTAACTTCAGTAGTTTCAGTAATCATTTCATTCTATGGGGTCTTGCACACTATCGAAAGGGTAGAATACAGAGCCAAACAGTTTCAGTAATCATTTCATTCTATGGGGTCTTGCACTTATTAAATACAGAAAAAACGGCAGTTTTTCTGAGAAGTTTGATAATGGGTATATTTTTAACTTGGGGACCCCATCTTCTATTTTAAAATCTGTTGGATTTCCTTCTTTACCCATAACATTATCAGACTTAAGATTATCTAATCACATATTGAACCAAAAAAATCATAATGTAATATTAGGTAATTTTAAAAATCTAGTAGAAGCTATTCATAATCCTATAGCCTTATTTAAAGATAAAGACTATGCCAATAGGATTCATATTCTCACGCACCTCACTAATTCTAGAAAAGAATCTATACAAGTTTTTATAGAGCTTGAGAAAGATTTTGGGGGGAGAGATAAACTAGGTTATCATCAAGAATTAAAAGTAAGTTCTATTATAACAGCTTTTGCTCCTAATGATTCGTTTACTATTGAAAAACACATCATAGAGAATGATTCTTTATATCTTGATAAAGAAAGACTCATCAACTACTTACAAGGCTTTCGTCAGCATACGAAATTTGTTTACCCTAAGACTATTAATGAGTCAAGTAAAAAATAGAAAAAGTTCTTTATAAAATTCAAGAATTTTCTGAAAAATGTTTCAGTAATCATTTCATTCTATGGGGTCTTGCACCGATAACATTTCTAATTTATCAAGCATTGGGACAAGTTTCAGTAATCATTTCATTCTATGGGGTCTTGCACAAATCAATTTTATATTAAACTACTTTAGCTTCGCTTCTTTTTTTCTTATCCATACTAGTTCATTATAACACATTGCCCAATCTTCATCGCTGAGGTAATCCATAACTATGTGCATGTAATAGTATTTCATTGGCAACTCTTGATAATTTCTAGAAAAAAAATCCGGACATCCTAAGATGTCCGGCTTATCTATATGTTGAGTAAATACACTTATTGAGAAGCCTTCATAGCATGGGCATGTTCTAATTCGCTTAAGTATCTTTCAGCATCTAAAGCAGCCATACATCCGCTACCAGCAGCAGTTACAGCTTGTCGGTAGTTTTTATCTTGTACATCACAGCAAGCAAAAACACCCGGTACATTTGTTTTAGTAGTACCTGGCTTAGTAATTAAATAACCGGCTTCATCCATATCCAATATTCCTTTAAATAAATCTGAGTTGGGCTGATGACCAATCGCCACAAAGAAAGCATTGATGGCAATTTCTTGTTCTTCTCCTGTTACATTATTCTTCACTTTTACAGCTTCTACTTTATTTTCTCCCAATACTTCTACCGTATCGGTATTCCAGTAGATATGAATATTTGCCACACTCTTCACACGGTCTTGCATCACTTTACTAGCTTTCATGCCGTCTTGATCTTTGCGTACAAACATATGTACGTTTTTGCAAATTTTGGATAAGTAAACAGCTTCTTCACATGCCGTATCTCCTGCACCAACGATAGCAACATCTTGTCCTTTGAAGAAAAATCCATCACATACAGCACATGCGGACACCCCTTGTCCATTCAACCTTTGTTCAGAAGGAAGGTTTAACCATTTAGCAGAAGCACCTGTAGCAATGATAACCGTATTAGTTTCAATAGTTTTTTCTTCGTCAATTTCTACCTTGAAAGGATGGCTGGAAAAATCAACTTTAGTTGCTAATCCCCAACGAATATCTGCGCCCATACGCTGAGCTTGTTGTTCGAAATCCACCATCATTTGTGGCCCCATAATTCCATCAGGATATCCGGGAAAGTTTTCTACATCAGTTGTTATCGTTAGCTGACCACCCGGTTGTAATCCTTGATATAAAACAGGTTTTAGATTAGCACGTGCTGCATAGATAGCAGCCGTATATCCTGCGGGGCCGGAGCCTATAATCAAACAGTCAATTTTTTCAA
>CALMXV010000091.1 GCA_937871155.1 uncultured Taibaiella sp.
AAAGGAAAGTCCTATAGCACTAAAGATTATCAAAAAGGGTTGTTTCATAATACAATGATTATGTGAAGTAATTGTTGCTACAAATAAGCGAATAATTTTTAGAATATTTTAATTTTTAATAAAAATATTTTGAGTCTTAAGTAGCTGGACTGGATTGAAACTTGAATACTGAGTATGTTTTGTAAAAGAATATAAGATGTAAAACAAAAACCCCCGATACGAAGAAGTATCAGGGGTTATTTATATTCTGATGAACACTACAAACTATTTGATGTCTCCAACCATATCTTCCGGTTTCACCCATTCGTCAAATTGCTCGGGTGTTACGTAGCCTAGCTTCACAGCCATTTCTTTTAAAGTAGTATGTTCTTTATGGGCAGTTTGTGCTATTTCAGCAGCTTTGTAATAGCCAATCTTAGTGTTTAGTGCGGTTACCAACATCAATGAATTGTCCACATGTTTCTTAATGTTTGCTTCAATAGGCGCAATACCTACAGCACATTTATCGTTAAAGCTTACACAGCCATCCCCAATTAAGCGGGCACTATGCAAGAAGTTATAAATCATCACAGGCTTGAATACATTCAATTCAAAATGTCCGGTAGCACCACCAATATTGATGGCTACATCATTACCCATTACTTGTGCAGCTATCATCGTGAGTGCTTCACATTGTGTGGGGTTTACTTTACCAGGCATGATAGACGACCCGGGTTCGTTGTCTGGAATAAAGATTTCACCAATTCCCGAACGAGGCCCAGAGCTAAGCATACGAATATCGTTAGCAATTTTCATCAAACTAACAGCTACTGTTTTTAAAGCACCGTGCGCCTCTACAATAGCATCGTGAGCAGCAAGGCTTTCAAATTTATTTTCAGCAGTTATAAAAGGTAATCCTGTTAATTGAGCAATTTTCTGTGCTACATTTTCTGCATATCCTTTTGGGGTATTAATGCCAGTACCTACAGCTGTACCTCCTAAAGCTAGTTCGCTAAGATGTGCCAATGTGTGGTTGATAGCTCTTAATCCATGGTCTAGCTGAGAAACATAACCGCTGATTTCCTGACCTAAAGTAAGAGGTGTCGCATCCATAAAATGGGTACGGCCAATCTTCACGACGTGCATAAATTCTTTAGCTTTTGCATCTAACGTATCTCTTAGTTTTTTGATACCCGGAATCGTAATATCCATCAGCATTTTATAGGCAGCAATGTGCATAGCTGTAGGAAACGTATCATTTGAAGACTGTGATTTGTTTACATCATCATTAGGGTGTATTACCTTGTCTTTGTCTGTTAGTTGACCTCCATTCATTACATGTGCTCTGTAGGCTATTACTTCATTACAGTTCATGTTAGATTGTGTGCCGGAGCCCGTTTGCCATACCACAAGTGGGAATTGATCGTCCAATTGGCCATCTAGGATTTCATCACATACGTTGCCTATTAGGGTGGCTTTTTCTTGTGGAAGAACCCCTAGGTCATGGTTAGTAAGAGCCGCAGCTTTTTTTAGATAGGCAAATGCCTTTATGATTTCTTTGGGCATCTTGTTGATGTCTTGAGCAATCTTAAAGTTTTCTATAGAGCGTTGGGTTTGTGCTCCATAGTAGGCATCTTTAGGCACGTGAACTTCGCCCATGGTGTCTTTCTCTATTCTGTATTCCATCGTTAAAATTTTGGATGTTGAGTAATGTATTTGAATTGACGGCGCAAAGGTATTAAATGATTTTGAAGGATTTTTTAAAAGACCTTCGGGCTTGCTTTTCAAAGAGACTATTTAGTCATGGAAATATTTTTCTAAAAATTTATCAATGGCAGATAGTAAAATGAAAAATGGACAGAACTAAATGTCCTGCCCATTGAATGTTTTAAAAAGTAAGCTTATAAATTACCTCGTTTAGCTTGCTCTCTTTCTATACTTTCAAAAAGTGCTTTAAAGTTGCCGGCGCCAAAGCTTTGGGCACCATGTCTTTCAATGATTTCAAAGAATAAGGTGGGGCGGTCTTCTACCGGTTTAGTGAATATTTGTAATAAATAGCCTTCTTCATCTCTATCAACTAGGATACCTAATTTTTGTAATTTTTGAATATCCTCGTCAATGCTGCCTACACGTTCGGGTAGCATTTCATAATAAGCTTCAGGAGGTGCACTTAAAAATTCCACCCCTCTTGCTTTTAGGTCAGTAACAGTTTTGATGATGTCTTTGGTTGCTACTGCAATGTGTTGTACGCCTTCACCTTCATAGAAGTCTAAATATTCTTCAATTTGTGATTTTTTCTTTCCTTCGGCAGGCTCGTTAATAGGGAATTTAGCATAGCCGTTACCATTTGCCATTACTTTACTCATCAAAGCCGAGTATTCAGTGTTGATTTGCTTATCGTCAAATGATAAAATATTGACAAAGCCCATTACATCTTCATACCATTTTACTGTTGGCAACATTCTATTCCAGCCTACGTTTCCTACACAATGATCTACGTATAGTAATCCACAATCGGTAGGATTATATTCCGTTTCCCATTTTTCATAACCTGGCATAAACACCCCTTTATAATTCTTGCGTTCTACAAACATGTGTACGGTTTCGCCATAGGTATAAATGCCACTCATCCGTAATTCACCATCATTATCGGTCAATGTAATAGGCTCCTGGTAAGGTTTCCCACCTCTTTTTGTGGTTTCTTCAAAAGCTTTATAAGCATCATCTACCCACAAGGCTAAAATTTTCACACCATCTCCATGTTTCTTTACATGTTCTGCTATAGCGTGTCCGGAGTTTAATGCTGTAGTCAATACTAGGCGTATTTTCCCTTGTTGAAGCACATAAGAGGCTCGGTCACGTACACCGGTTTCAGGCCCTGCATAGGCTACAGATTGAAAACCGAAAGCTGTTTTATAAAAATGTGCAGCCTGCTTTGCATTGCCACAATAAAACTCAATGTAATCGGTACCATTAATGGGTAAAAAATTATCAGCTTTAGCAATTTTTTCCGCAAAAGTGAGTGTTTGAGACATAGTTGTTGTTTTTTATAAAATTGATGATTGTTTTGAAGAAGTTGATTACGAAATTACGTTCTCTATTTTCAACAAGTAAAAGTAGGTAAAAAATACTGTTGCACTATGTTAGATTTAAGATTTTGAAGCGTTATGGCTTACTTAAAGCTGCTTGTATTGGTTGATTTAGAACAGTAAGGGGATGGTATCCGGTTGAATAAACTCATAGGTTTGACTATTCTCTAGGAAGCTAATGGGTGGATTAGGAAAGTCATGAATTTGTTTACGGGTAAGTCCCCAAGGTGCCCAATAGTCAGTCAATACTTTAGCAAAAATTTGATCGTCCCATTTCCCAAAAATATTGTGGTGTTCTTCCGGCGGGAGGCTTACGGTTTCGAGGCTCATGCCGTCTGAAGTTG
>CALMXV010000092.1 GCA_937871155.1 uncultured Taibaiella sp.
TCTTCTACTACCGTACTCAGCCGATGAATCTCATCTATAAATAATACATCACGAGGTTCCAAAGAAGTAAGCAAGCCTGCTAAGTCAGCCGGTTTTTCAATTACGGGACCACTGGTTTCTTTAATATTAGTACCAAGTTCATTGGCTACAATGCGTGATAATGTTGTCTTTCCCAAACCAGGAGGACCATGAAAGAGTACATGATCAAGCGCTTCGCCACGTAAGTTTGCGGCTTTGATAAAGATGCGTAAGTTTTCTATCAGTTGTGGTTGCCCTGAAAAGTCTTCAATACTTTGTGGTCGAATACTATTTTCATATTCCTTTTCTTGCTTGGTCAATTCGGTATTGGGGCGCACGTTGGATGGTTGCATACGGTATAAAGATAGGAACTATTAAACCCAGATTACGCAGTGGAGATTTTTTTAGATCAATCAATTGGGTAATCCCACAGACCTACCATTCATTACCTGCATTTTTTTAGTGAGGGCAATTTTTAGAGTTATTTTTTGTTGTTGATGTTTTGTGTTCTTTTATAAATAAAGTCAGAAAACAATTATAAAAAACCCAAGCCGTATTGCTTCAGCTCATTGGATAACCTCCTTCGGTTTGTAAAACGAATAGCAAAAAGCCCTTACACGCTTGTTGCAGAACGAAGTCGAAGCATCCCTTCATCAAGACTTTCTTCTATTTGTTATGATGTTAGTGGTAGGCCTTCTTTTGTCATTAAATGTATGTCCATGCGAAAATATCATTTGTAAATTTTAATTTGACTTCCAGTTTGCCTTTGCTTGTTCAAGTGGTAACCATTTAATTCATTATAAAAATCGCTTTCTGGTCGGTAAGGAAAGCAAGAGTTACAACCTACTTTTTTAACTTCAAAATCCGTCAATGTGTAAACTTGTCTAGTGCTAATTAATTTGATTTTATAGTCAAGGGCTGTATTTATTTTTTTGATTGTATATGCTGAAAAATAGTCGCCAGATTTATTCGCCTGAGTAACAGAACTGTCAATTATTGTCGAAAAATTTGAGTTTTTTGCATAACTAATTATTGTAATAGTGTCAAGGTTAGTTTCGGAGAAGTTGTAAAAATTAATTTCATAAATATTGTCAGCTCCAATACAACGTTTTTTTGTACAACATGAACTTATTCCCAATAATACTCCAACCATTAGAAACGTCAATGCAATATTTCTCATTTGTGTGTTAATAAAAATGGTAAATATTCTTTTTGTCTATTGTATTCTGTTTTCAACATTCGTTTTAAGTTTTCATAGTTTCTCATTAGTAGAAACATTGCACCTTGTGCTCTTAATAATTTTTCGCCTTTGTCAATTCCAAGATTCTAGGGGATTTATATTATAATCTACCATTGATCTAAAAGGTGAATATATTTTTTAGGATGAGTCCTTATGAAGCCAATTAAAAGCTATTTTAAGATAGCCATAAAGTTATTGTTTGATGATGACTTTAGTGCCGATACCCACTAAGGTAAACAGTTCATCTACATCTTTGTTTTTTAGAGCAACACAACCATCAGTCCAGCCTACGCCTAAGTCGATGAGCTCATCGCCTCCGCGCCAAATGCCATGAATACCTACAGCTCCGCCAATTCTTGCAGAGGCAGGAATTTTCCCATTGCGTTTTAGCTCATTGAATTTTGCCCAAGAAGCTTCATTTGGATAACTAAACAACATAAATTTATTGTACATCGACTTAGGATTGAGGTTGGTAATCGTAAACGACCCTTCGGGAGTACATCGGTCTCCTTCCATACATTTATCTTGTTTGGGTTGAGGACCAAAGGTGACTTTATATGCTCTAATAGCTCTTTTGCGATAGAAAACTTTAAGCATATAGGCTGTTTTATCAACTACCAATTGAACTTGCCTTTTGTCCATCGTGTCGGGGTTGATAGGGACTTTAAGACTCAAAGGTGCTATTAAAGATTTAGGTTTGATAATCGTTTCAGTAACCCGCATAGAGCCTTTGTTGTATTGAACGGTACGAACAAAGTTGCCTTTACCATCATCTATTTCACTGATGATTTTTAAATTTTTAATCTCCGGAACTTTCTTAGGTTCTTCTGCAACCGGTGCAGCAGCAGTATCTTGCGAGTTAGCAACAGTCTTTACCACTAGAGGTTTTTTCTTTACTTCAGGGTTGTCGGAAATTCGATATGCTTGCGACCAACTATTGTGACTCATAAAGAGCCCTAGAACCAACAGTATTGTCGTGAGGAGATGTTTATGAAAAAAAATTTTAGGCATTAGGAGTCTATAAATATTAAATCATTATGAACTAGAATTGTGCTAAAAATACTGCAATTTTGAGGTTTATAACTGATTGAAATAAGTCAATTTTGTTAAAACCTATACAATGCAGGTACTCACTTTTACTGAGGAAAATTATTTGAAGACTATCTACGCTATTCAATATGGCTTGGATAAAGGAGAGGTATCAGTGAATGAAATAGCTGAAAAAATGGAGAATCGACCCGCTACTGTAACTGATATGCTACGTAAGCTCTCCGATAAAGAATTAATCAGTTATCAGAAGTATAAAAAAGTAACACTCTCTACTACAGGATTGAATGCAGCATTGCAAATTGTGAGAAAGCATCGCTTATGGGAAACCTTTTTACATGATACTCTTTGCTTTTCTTGGGATGAAGTGCATGAAGTAGCGGAACAATTAGAACATATACACTCACCAAAACTTATAGCTAAACTGGATGCTTTTTTGGGTTATCCAAAGGTGGACCCACATGGCGATCCTATCCCCAATGCTAAAGGTGAACTGCCGTTGACTTCTACCTTAAGCTTATTAGATGTGTTAGAAAAAAAGCCTTATCGAATTGTTGCGGTTAAAGACACTTCTGTTGCGTTCTTACATCAACTGGAGCGTATGAAGTTGATGATAGGTAGTTTGATAACCGTGTTAGAACGTATGCCTTTTGACAAAAGTCATATAGTAACTACAGAGAAAGAAGAACGATTAATGTTGTCAGAAATTATCGCCTCCAATATTTTGGTGAAGAAAGTGTAATCCGTTTTGATACCTACCCAAGGTATAAAATAAGGATATCTCCAAAGACTTGTTGCCGTTGAACGGTGCCATCGCCACTATAGCTGCTAGTAAGGCAACAGCTGGGACACCAAGCTTTTTAAAAATTCTTTTAAATCTGAGGTAAAGGGTAGGCTTTTAAATTTTATTTCCATCATTCGAACGAGAAATGCAGTAATTTCGCACCAATTTATCTTAAAATATATGAGTGACGTTGTATCTCCTGTTCTTACGGCTAAAGATTTTGCTACAGATCAAGAAGTGCGTTGGTGCCCGGGTTGTGGAGATTATTCCATCTTGGCACAAGTGCAAAAGGTGTTTCCAACCCTAGGCATTCCTAAAGAAAATTTTGTGATTATATCGGGTATTGGCTGTAGTTCTCGCTTCCCTTATTATATGAATACCTTTGGTATGCACTCTATTCATGGGCGTGCTACTGCTATTGCTTCCGGCTTAAAGGCATCCCGACCTGAGTTGAGTGTTTGGATTGTAACAGGCGATGGAGATTGCCTCAGTATTGGCGGTAATCATACGATTCATTTACTACGTCGAAACTTTGATGTGAATGTTTTGCTTTTCAATAATCAAATTTATGGGTTGACGAAAGGGCAATATTCTCCTACCTCAGAAGTAAATAAAGTAACGAAATCTACGCCGGTAGGCAGTTTAGATCATCCGTTTAATCCTTTGGCTTTAGCCTTGGGTGCCGATGCTACGTTTGTGGCTCGTACGATGGATAGAGATCCTAAGCATATGCAGCAAATGTTGTTGAGAAGCCATGCACACCATGGTGCCTCCTTCTTGGAAATCTATCAGAACTGTAACATCTTTAATGATGGTACCTTTGAAGTGTTTACAGAGAAAAGTACTAGAGCAGAAGAAACGATTTATCTTGAGCAAGGGCAGCCGTTGATTTATGGAGCTGCTAAAGACAAAGGGGTTCGATTGGATGGTTACAAGCCACAGTTGGTAAGCCTTTCAGACTATGCACCTGAAGATTTGTGGATTCACGATGAAGCTGATTTTTTCAAAGCACAATTGCTCACTCGTATGTTTGATGATGTGCATACGGTAGGTCATTTCCCACGCCCGTTTGGTGTTTTCTACCAAGGCTCGCGTGCTACTTACGAAGATCAAATGAACTTACAATTGGAAGAAATCATTGCCGTGAAAGGCAAAGGTGACTTAGATAAATTGCTAGAAGGCAGTGAAACTTGGACAATCGATTAATGCTTAACTAGACTTCTTCATATTCCTTGTCAGTAACACAAATAATTTTGGTAAACTCTGGAATGCTG
>CALMXV010000093.1 GCA_937871155.1 uncultured Taibaiella sp.
CTTGCCTCGGACCTACATACGGATATGCACGAATGTATCGGTCATGCTTCCGGACAAATCAACCCGGGTGTAGAAACCACCGATAAGACTTTAAAAAACTATGCCTCTTGTTTAGAAGAAGCCCGTGCGGACTTAGTAGGCTTGTATTATGCCATCGACCCTAAATTGGTAGAGATAGGTGTAGCCCCTAGCACCGAAGTGGGTAAAGCTGAGTATGACAACTATATGATGAATGGCTTAATCACCCAATTAACTCGCTTAAAACTTGGTGACAATATTGAAGAAGCACATATGCGTAATAGACAACTAGTGGCTAAATGGGCTTTTGAAAAAGGCAAGGCTGAAAAAGTAGTGGAGCTAGTAAAGAAAGAAGGCAAGACTTATGTTCATATCAACGACTACGACAAGCTTCGTAAACTATTTGGTGATTTGCTTCGCGAAATCCAACGTATCAAATCTGAGGGTGACTTCACTGCCGGTAAAAACTTAGTAGAGACCTATGGCGTAAAAGTGGATCAAGCGATACATAAAGAAGTACTAGCTCGCTATGCTAAATTGGGTATCAAACCGTATAGAGGATTTATTCAGCCGCGCTTAACACCGGTGATGAAAGACAATAAAATTGTTGATGTAAAAGTAGCCTACCCTACTAGCTTCTATCAGCAAATGATTGAATTTGGTAAAAATTACTCTTACTTACCCATCAAAAATTAATCAAGCGAAACAATTACTAGGCACCATAGCCCTTTGTACGAATAGAGAAAAGAATATGCTCTTTATTCTTTTCACCTCTAAGAAATGCAAAGCGCTAGGGTGCTTTTTTTATAAAAACGATTGGTAACACCTTTAATTGCTTTAGTATTGGTTTTGCATCAATAAAAACCCCATTATTATCGTTGTATTTAAGAAAGTAAACACTCATTCGAACAACAAATACCACTTTATATTCATCTACCATTCATCCTCTACCTTTTACTTTTAAAATTTACTCCTGTACCCTGCAATCCTACTACCTTTGCCGTCACATGAAACTACTCAAAGACCTTAGAATTATTTTTATGGGCACACCGGAGTTTGCGGTTGCCTCGCTTCACGCTTTAGTACAAGCCGGTTGCCAAGTAGTAGCCGTCATAACCGCACCGGATAAGCCTTCCGGAAGGGGATTACACGTACACACCTCCGCAGTTAAAGATTATGCAGTAGCCAACAACCTCCCGATTTTACAACCGGTAAAACTTAAAAACCCGGAGTTTATAGAAGCCGTAAAAAGCTATCAGGCCGACCTTCAAGTGGTCGTAGCTTTCAGAATGTTGCCGGAAGTACTATGGAATATGCCGCCCATGGGCACCATCAATGTTCATGCATCATTACTCCCTCAGTATCGTGGTGCCGCCCCTATCAATTGGGCAGTAATAAATGGAGAAAAAGAGACCGGTGTGACTACCTTCCAACTAAAACATGAAATAGATACCGGAGATATTTTATTACAAACTCGTATTCCAATACTCCATGATGACACTGCGGGTAGCATACATGATAAGCTGATGCAGGAAGGCGCATCACTATTAGTAAAAACAGTAGAAGGCATAGCAGCTGGCACCTTAATAGAAACTCCACAAGCCTCCTTTCACGAAGCATTAAAACATGCACCCAAACTCTTTAAAGACGACATGCTTATCAATTGGTATCAACCTATAGATACGATACATAATTTCATTCGAGGACTATCGCCTTATCCGGCTGCCTACACCACACTTCTCCAAAAACAGTTTAAAATTTTCCATGCTACCGTATTAGCTACTGAACCTACGGCAGACCCAGGTACTTTTGAAACCGACCATAAAACCTACTTGCGTTTTGCTGCCAACGATGGATGGGTATATGCAGAAGAAGTGCAAGTAGAAGGTAAAAAAAGAATGACTATTCAAGAATTTCTTAAAGGATTTAGAGGATAAGATACTTGCTCATATTGAAATCAAAAATATCCGGTGGCTCGAAGAGAGAAACTCGGAAAATAAATACATTCGCCCTCTTAAAAAATTAATCAAAGAAGATATCATGTTGGAATTTGCATCGGGTGTATCCACCAAGCTTGGATTGGCAGAGAAAAATGTTGCAGCGGTATTAGAATTGTTTCAAGAAGGAGCTACCATAGCGTTTATAGCTCGCTACCGTAAAGACCGTACCGGTGTTATGGATGAAGTGCAAATTCAACAAATACAAGATGAAGCAAAAGCTCAAAAAGAGTTTGCAGAACGGAAAACATTTATCGAAAAAACCATCATAGAGCAAGGCAAGATGACGGAAGAACTACAAGCAAAAATCAATGCTGCCTCCTCTATCAATACCCTCGAAGATATCTATCTACCCTACAAGCCCAAACGCAAAACCAAAGCCCAAACTGCCCGAGAACAAGGACTAGAACCTTTAGCCCTCACCTTGCTAGAACAAGAGAATATTCAACCTTTAGAAATCGCTATGGGCTACTTAAACGAAGTGATTCAATCGCCGGAAGAAGCCCTACAAGGAGCTAGAGACATCATTGCAGAAAAGGTGAATGAAGATGCAGAACTACGGGCGCATTTGCGGAAGTATTTTGAAGATACTGCTACTGTACAAAGCATAGTGCTGATAGATAAAGAAGCCGAAGGTGCGAAGTATAAAGACTACTTCAATTTTTCAGAGCCCGTATCCAAAATCCCTTCTCATCGTATGCTGGCGATTATGCGAGGCTTTATGGAAGGTATTTTAAGAATGCACATAGCACCGGAAGAAGAAGCCGTTTTGCTACGCATCGAAAAACAATACCTCAAAGCCAATAACCCTGCTGCCGAGCAAGTAAAACGTGCGCTTAAAGATGCCTATAGAAGGCTCTTACAACCCAGCCTTGAAAGCGAATTCAGAACGCTATTGAAAACTAAAGCCGATGAAGAAGCGATCCATGTATTTGCTGAAAACCTGCGCCAGCTATTACTTTCTTCGCCACTTGGAGGCAAGCGTACTCTGGCAATTGACCCCGGCTATCGTACCGGTTGTAAAGTGGTTTGCTTGGATGAAAATGGCAATTTGAAAAAAACTGACCTCATTTTTATCCATGAAAACAATCATAAGCTTACCAATGCTGAACATAAAATACGCACACTTGTTCAGCTATATCAAATAGAAGCCATTGCTGTGGGCGATGGTACTGCAGGCAGAGAAACAGAACAGTTTATTAAAAAATTATCTTTAGGACTACCTCTATTTTTAGTGAATGAAGATGGTGCTTCAGTATATTCTGCTTCTGCTACGGCTCGTGAAGAGTTCCCAAATGAAGATGTCACAGTGAGGGGGGCT
>CALMXV010000094.1 GCA_937871155.1 uncultured Taibaiella sp.
GCAATAAAACCTTCCAAATACCAACAATCTAAAATCCTAATGACCTTTTTGGGTTCAATCCATTTGTGAACAATTAAGGTTTTGCTCTCGCAAAAACTGTTGATTTCATAGCGTTGGTTTTCTACTGTTTGCTTGTCGGTGCTGACGCGGATGTACCCGTAAATCATAATTTTCCTTTGTTTAAATTAATACTGTTTGATGTGTATCATTTAAACGGACGGGTTTCGGCTGAAAGCCGAAAATACCGTTGCTCATTGGCAACATCTTGGGCTATTGAATAACTCCGTTTCAATAGGCTGTAAGCCTTACATATTCAAACCCAATGGCACCGCCTTGGGCAAATCAATAGCAAGGCCTTGGGCAAATCTCATAACGCCCTGAAAGGGCAATATAATCTTATGTCCAAAGGTAGTTTACATCATAGTCAACACCATATTCGTCCAAAAATTTTCGGTATTCATCTTGGAATGAAATGGTTTTATGGTGCTCCTTTTGTTTGTCAATATAACGTGCAACCTTTTCTACAACCGATTGACTAACGGAATAACCTGCGTATCCACCTTGCCACGCAAAATCCTGATACCGTTCGCCTTTTGTTTTTATCCATCGGCTACTGTTGCGCTTTATTTCTTCTACAAATTTTGCCAATGCTATATTTTTGGACATCGTTGACAAAATGTGAATATGGTTTGGGGTTCCGTTTATTTTTATCGGCAAGGAGCCATTGGCTTTGATAATCCCTCCTATATAGGCATATAGCTCAGTTTCTATTGCTGCATCAATTAAACCTTGATTGTATTTGGTGTGAAATATGATGTGGACATACAATTTTGATAGGGATTGTGCCATAATTTTTTTTCGTTTAATTTAATGATTATGCTGGGTTTTCAACCCGATGAATTGGATTTATTTCTATTGCCCAAGGCGTTGCCATTGGGTTAATGATATTTTCGACCTCCAGCCGAAACCGTCCTATTGGAAACGCACTTGATCCAATAATTCTTTTCTTTTCGTCAAGGTGTATGGGTCAAATTTCAATTTCCCTTTCCCTCAAACAAATAGAAACAGTTAGAAGTCCCTAAGGTTATAAAATACTAGCCTACCTGCGAATTTTCATATTCTTTTAGGCGGTTGTTTTTATAGTGATGTTTTTCAGGATTGTATTTCATTTTCAAAAGTCAAATCTCTTACAAATTTGCTTGCCGTTAGCCTATGCACGCCTAGAACCCTACCGATTAGGAATCAGGACATCATTTATGTTTTGATATACGGAGAACGATGCCATTCATAATAACGCTGAACAACTGTGTTTATGCTACCTTTTTCAAAACCTATTAAGGACAAAATACAACACAGAAGCAATGGTCTCAACTTATCCGTTAGTTCGTATAAATCCCAATCTTTTAATGCATCTTTCTTTTTACCTATCGGAAGAATATGCGAATAATGATTACGAGAATCCACCACTTTTTGGGTTTCAGCACGATTGTTTGTTAAAATTGAAATTGCACTAAAAGAACAGTACAGACTATCAATAATATCAGTTAGGCTCTGCCCGTCATTAATAAAACGATTGAAATACCCCTCAATTGCCTGAATAATGGTTAGAAAATCCGAAGGGCGAAAATAGCCCCTTGGTATTACACTTTGAATCAGTTGTTGAATTATCGGTTCGCTGTCTTCTTTCTGAACATACCATTCTTTTATAAAACCTGAAAAGTTATGCTGTATTTTATTCCAGTCAAATAAAAAATCTGTCTTATGCAATGTATAGTCAAGATGAAACTTTTCTCCTGCTATGTACAGAAATTCAATCTCGTTCGGAATTCTAATGCCATTACACTCCTCATAATCTTCATCGGATAGTAAGCAAATTGATGAAAACACAGTCGGGTGCATCGTTGCAAAAGAAAAGAAGTCTTTAAACCACAATGCTTCTGCAAATAAATCTAGAAAGCCCATACTTTGTTTGGTTTCTATTTCAATGTAGGCTTGCTTTGACAGTGTCTTTTTGTATGGCGATGAACCATAGATACGGAAAGTTGAATTGAAGTTTAAGGTCAAATAATCCTTTATGGGGCATGGATTCATTGGAGTACCAGAGTTCCACCCAACAAATCGTATTTCATCAGTATTATCTGACGAAATTTTCTGTATTTCTGACGGTTGATACCATTCTGTAAAATATGGGAATGTGAACTTGATTTTTTTGAACACCTTGGCATCCATGCTATCAATATGCTTCCCAATCAGTACAAATTGACAGGAATATTTTTCCCAAATAAATTGTACCCTTTGTGTGTTGTCGTATTGCGCCCCACCACCACCATAACAATGCAATAGTGATATTTTTTTTACACCTTCAGCAGTTTTTATTATCCCATGAATGATTTCATAACTTCTGCCATGTCGAAATTGCTCGGTTTCCGACAAACTACTACCGATAACCTCCAATTCAATTTTTCCATTAGGGTTATAGGTCAAAACACCTGCCAATTTTTTACTAGGAAAATCAGGACGGAAGAAGACACCTTTCAATTCTTGGTGTTCATTCAATAAACCATTGTTGTTATTTCTGTTCATCACTTGACGGTTTTAATGGACTAAGTAAAAGTTGTTTACAATAACATAATTTGTGTTTAAAGATGTATCTCGCTATTGCTTTATTAAAGTTGCAAACTCCTCTTCCGATAATATAGTGATCGTCCCCAATTTTTTGGCTTTCTCCAACTTAGAACCGGCATCGGCACCTACTACCAAATAATGAAGTTTACTACTGACTCCTGAAACAATTTGTCCTCCTAGGGCTTCAACTTTTGCTTCGGCATCACTTCGTTTAAATTGGAGTAATGTTCCTGTAAATAAAAAGGTCTTTCCTTGTAAGGTGCCGCCGATTAATTGATTTGTTTTGGAATTGCTGAGATTTACTCCTTGTTGCTCCAATTGATTTATTAAGTGCCTGTTTTCAGCTAAAGAAAAGAAGTCGGTAATAGTAGTGGCTACTATAGGGCCTACATCATCTAAAACTAAAAGCTGCTCTTTGGTTTTTTCATAAAGGTCTTTAAGATGTGCTACGGAGTTGGCAAGCGTCTTTGCCATGGTTTCCCCTACGTGCCTGATGCCTAGCCCAAAGATGACACGGTTCAATGGTTGTGATTTACTTTGTTCAATTGCTGCCTGAAGATTAAAAATGGATTTTGTACCGAAACCTTCGAGTCCTTTAAACAGTTCCCAATTGATATGATATAGGCTAGGAATATCTTTCACGATACCTAGTTCGTAAAACTTTCTAATATTGGCATCACCCATACCTCGGATATCCATAGCATCTTTACTGCAAAAGTGTATGATGCGTTCTACAACTTGAGCCTGACAGGAGATATTGATACAGCGCCATGCAGCTTCATCTTGTAGCTTCTCCAAGGGTTGTGTACAAACAGGGCAATGTGAAGGGAACGTAATAGGAGTCTCACTTCCGGTTCTCAGTTCGGTAATGGGTTTTACGATATAAGGAATCACATCGCCGGCACGCTCTACCAATACGACATCTCCAACTCTTACATCTTTTTCTCGTATGATGTCTTCATTGAATAGCGAGATAGAGGATACTACAACCCCTCCAATAGGAGTGGGTTCAATTTTAGCAACAGGTGTAATAGAGCCGGTTCTGCCTACTTGAAACTCTACTCGCAGTAGCTTAGCTGTGGCTTGTCGGGCTTTGAATTTGTACGCTACTGCCCAGCGAGGATGGTGAGAGGTCATGCCCATTTTGTCTTGTAATCGGAAACTATTAACCTTTATCACTAAGCCATCTATCTCGTAAGGGAGGCTATCTCTACGGTTTTCAAATGTTGTACAGAAATCTATTACAGCTTGAATGTTTTCAAAACGATGCATTTCTACTACTGGAGTGGGAAATCCCAACTGATAAAGCCAATGAAGAGCATCGTAGTGAGTAGTTAACTGCGGGGCAATGCCGGTAGTTTCCGTTCCTGAATGATAGCTGATGTGATATAAAATTGCTGAAAGCTTTCGTTTACGGACTTCTTCCGGATCGAGGATTCTAAGAGTGCCGGAAGCAGCATTGCGTGGATTGGCTAATGGTGGAAGATTATCTTTTGCTCGTTGTTCATTAAAGGCTGCAAAGACCTCTTTGTGTATGACTACTTCACCTCGAATCTCTATTTGTTGAAACTGCTCTTTGTTGAAAGAAGCTGATAATGGAATAGAGCGAATCTGACGGATGTTGGCGGTGATTTCTTCTCCATTGATGCCGTCTCCTCGAGTAGCCCCTCGCACCAGTTGCCCATTTTCATAGACCAATGAAATGCTGGCGCCATCATACTTTGGCTCTACACAATATTCGATAGTATCCGTCTCCGCATACTCTTTACAACGTTTATCCCAATCGTATAGGTCTTGGGCATTGTAGGTATTATCCAAACTAAGCATGGGAACTAAGTGAGCTACGGGTGGAAATTTTTCACTGAGCCCATTAGCTATTCGCTGAGTAGGGCTATCTGAAGTGATAAGCTCAGGATGCTGCTGTTCTATGGATTGTAGCTGCTTGTATAGCGCGTCGTATTCTTTGTCAGCAAATAGAGGATTGCTTTGTACATAGTATTTCCAATCTGCGAATTGAATGATTTGACGTAAATCGGTAACGGTTTTTTTTACATCATTGGAAGGATGTAAAAGAAGCTGTTTGCCTAATTCGTAATAGGCTATTTCCTGTTCAGGTGTGTACATAGAAGCTGCATTAAGAAGGTTAAAAATAAGCACGGAAGTGGATACGATTGTTTTTTTGATTTCTATAATTCATAGCCGACAAAAGATGAGAACGTACAAGGGTGCGACGCAACGGATGCCCCATAGATGCAAACCAGCTGACAACATAATAAAGAAACATTTTTTAGAGAGGGGCTATTAACGAAAATCTTACTAACATTGAGGTAGCTATGCAAATATTTAAAACTATTGATGAGAAGGACTGTCGGTTTTTTATAGAATTGCTAACGGAGAAATATGTGTTGACGGATAGTGAAAACCTGCAACGATGTGCCTCTGACCATACGGAAGACTTTGTGTACTTACCAGAAGTGGTACTACAACCGGCTACTACGGCAGATGTATCAGCTATAATGCGCTATTGCCATACGCAACATATAGCCGTGACGCCACGTGGTGCCGGTACTGGATTAAGTGGTGGGGCTTTACCGGTAAATGGTGGTGTGGTACTGGATATGAAACGCTTTAATCAAATATTGGATATAGACACTCGAAATTTTCAAGTAACGACGGAGCCGGGAGTCATCACCCAAGTACTGATGGATGCGGTGAAGGAAAAAGGATTAATGTATCCGCCAGACCCTGCCAGTAAAGGTTCTTGTTTTATCGGAGGCAACGTATCAGAAAGCTCAGGTGGGCCACGAGCCGTGAAATATGGTGTAGTAAAAGATTATGTGCTCAACTTAGAAATTGTATTGGCGGACGGCACGGTGATGATGACGGGTGCCAATGTTTTAAAAAATGCTACCGGTTATAATCTTACTCAATTGATGGTGGGTAGTGAAGGTACCTTAGCGATTATTACCAAAATAGTGTTACGGTTGATACCGGCTGTTACACAAAACTTATTGTTGTTAGTGTCATTTAGAAGCGCTGTAGAAGCTTGTGAAGCAGTGAATGCAATTTTGCTGACTGGTTGTTTGCCTTCAGCATTAGAGTTTATGGAGCGAGATGCTATTGCTTGGAGTATGCAGTATGTGCAGCAATCGGCTATTCATTTACCAGAGGATATTGAAGCGCATCTGTTGATAGAGTTGGATGGTACTGCTATGGAGCCTTTGTATGCAGATGTAGAAATCATCACACAAGCCTTAGCCCAGTATGATACGGATGAAATACTTTTTGCAGATAGCTATGAACAAAAAGAAATGCTGTGGCAGCTACGTAGAAAAGTAGGGGAAGCTGTCAAGAGTAATTCCGTATATAAAGAGGAAGATACTGTGGTTCCAAGAGCTTGCCTGCCTGAGCTGTTGAAAACGGTAAAAGCAATAGGTAAGAAATACGGATTTCATTCGGTATGCTATGGGCATGCAGGCGATGGAAACTTACATGTAAACATAGTAAAGCAAGCTATGAGCGATGAGGATTGGAATTATAAATTGCCTGAAGGGATTGCAGAACTCTTTAGAGCTGTAGTGGAGATGGGCGGTACTATCTCAGGCGAACATGGAATTGGTTGGGTACAGAAAAACTATATGGATATTGCTTTTGATGAAGCTTCCATCCAATTGATGAAAGCTATTAAACAGGTATTCGACCCAACAGGAATTCTGAATCCCGGGAAGCTATTTAAGTAGTGGTCTTCTACACAATTTTAGCATTTCACTGACGTTATACTCCTAACTTTGCCGATATGAAAAAGCTGTTATTTATTCTTTTCATTTGTTTTGCTGTAACAGGTTGGGCACAGCAAACAGAAACCTATACTAGTAGCGGTAAACCCGTTGGGAAATTTCACAAACAAGCAACTAAAAAGAAATCAGATAATGGATTTGACCTATCACGAATGATATATGGTGGCAATATCGGCGGTGGTGGTGGCAATGGGGCTTTTAGCTTCAATATTGCACCTGTTATCGGGTACAGAATTACGGATAAGTTTGCCGCCGGAGTAGGCTTCGGATATCAATATGCACAAGTAAAAGACTATTTTAAGATTACAGATTTAAACGGGATGACTAACTATTTTGATTTTAAAGCTGGCATGTTGTCCACTAGTGTGTGGGCACGTTACTTAATCTTACCTAAGCTTTTTGTACATGCAGCTTATGAGCACAATTTTACTAGTTTTCAGAACTATCGTTTTGCAAGAAATGGCTCAGGTGCTATAGAAGGTTATAAAGAAAAATACAACTCTCCTTCCGCATTAGTGGGAATAGGGTATAGGGCTCCTGTAGGAAACAATGTATCCATGTATGTGATGGGTATGGTGGATGTGTTGCAACTTTTCCCGAATGCACCTCAATACAGCCCTTATTATTACGATAAAAGCGGTAGCATCTTGAATGCTATCTATCCGAGTATTGGATTTACAATTGGATTTTAATAACCTCTACCTTCTTTTCGCTCCATATAATTCATAAAAGCACGATTGGCTACTCGATTTCCTCCGGCAGTAGGGTAGTTGCCGGTAAAATACCAGTCGCCTTTGTTGTTGGGGCAAGCATCATAAAGTCCTTCTATGGATTGAAAAATGATTTCTACTTCAGCAGTTACATCATCCGGGCGAAGCATTTCGGCTATTTTTTTACTGACTTGCTCAGCAGTAAACGGTTCGTAAATAGCTTTTACAAAGTTTTCAGACTTTAGAGTATTGTCCACTTCTGCTTGTAAGCATTTTTGGTATGCTGATTCTAAAACAGCTTCTTTATTATGATCTTTTAATAAAGCAACAGCAGCTTGGAAAGCAATGAAATCGCCCATTCTGCTCATGTCGATACCATAACAGTCAGGGTATCTAATTTGTGGAGAGGAAGAAACAATGATAATCTTTTTGGGGGCTAGCCTATCCAGCATTTTAATGATGCTTTCTTTTAGAGTAGTACCTCTTACGATAGAGTCGTCTATGACTACTAGGCTATCAGTACCTTTTTTGACAGTGCCATAAGTGATGTCATAAACGTGTTGTACCATTTCATTACGTGAAGCATCTTCTGTAATGAACGTGCGCATCTTAACGTCTTTAATAGCTACTTTTTCAATACGAACTCTACGTTGTAGCAATTCTTTCATTTCATCTTCTGAAAGGTTTTTAGAGATTATCTTTTGGATTTTGGTTTCATTCAGATAGTCTTCCAAGCCTTTAATAAGTCCGTAAAAAGCAGTCTCCGCAGTATTGGGGATAAAAGAAACGATCGTGTTTTTTAAATCATTTTGTATAGTGTCGAGTACTTTTTGAGCAAGGTTTCTACCAAGTTGCATTCGTTCTTTGTAGATATCTGCATCGCTACCACGAGAGAAATAGATGCGCTCGAAGCTACAAGCTTTTAGTTCTTGTTGCGGTAAGATTTCACTATGACTAAAGGAGCCATTATTTTTTATTATGATAGCATGTCCTGGTTGAATTTCCTTTACCTCATTTAAAGGCACGTTGAATGCCGTCATGATTGCCGGACGCTCAGATGCAGCGACTACTACTTCTTCGTCTTGATAATAAAAAGCAGGACGAATACCATTGGCATCACGCATTACAAAGCTATCGCCGTTACCAACAAGACCTCCACATACAAAACCACCGTCAAAGTGTTTGGTAGCTT
>CALMXV010000095.1 GCA_937871155.1 uncultured Taibaiella sp.
TACGCTTTTTAAAATAGTTGACAAATTTATGACAAAATGCCTAGATATTACAATACCCACAGTTTCCTTAATGCAAAAAACAGAAAGATATTATATTATACAATAAGACAAATGTAGTCAGAATAAAACTAGGATACAAGCAGCTTATTGATATTTTTTTACTCCTTCTTGTTCAATGCCAAAGGATTGATAGCAAAATCTCGTACTATAATAAATAATTTTAGAAGTATCAAACTGACTTCATTTAATTTACCCATTGCTTCAAAAAATCATACAAACGTGATTTCAATCACAATAAATTTCAAAACCTACTTACCCATAATTAATCTCCAGATTTCAGTATTGTTGACTAATAATGATGTTTAACTTTATTGAAAAGTATCAAAGTGAAAATTACCATCAAAATAAAACGAGTTTATGATGCACCTTCTGTGGAGGATGGGTACAGAGTTTTGATAGATCGGCTTTGGCCAAGAGGTCTTAGTAAATCAGTTGCCACAATTCAAAACTGGGTAAAAGATATAGCCCCATCTACTGATCTTAGAAAATGGTTTGACCATGACCCTTTAAAATGGGCTGCCTTTCAAGAGAAATACATGGATGAACTAAAGCATAATCCATCAATTGATTCATTTATGGAAACAATTTCTCATCAAAAAACAGTAACCCTACTATATAGTGCTAAAGACGAAAAGCATAATAACGCTAAAGTGCTCAAAAGCTTTTTGACTTCTAAATTATAGGTCAGCCTTTATCAGTTTTTAGGAATAAAAAAAAGTGCAAAATTGAATTTGCACTTCTAAAAAGTATTCTAAAGAATTAATGCGAACTAAGCACTTACTGCTTTTTGTACCGCTTCTGCAGCTTCACTAAGCAAAACAGCTGATTGTACTTGTAATCCACTTTCATCTATCAATTTCTTAGCTTCTTCTGCATTGGTACCTTGAAGTCTTACAATAATCGGAATGTTTATATTGCCTAACTTCTTGTAAGCCTCAATCACACCGGCAGCAACACGGTCGCAACGAACAATACCACCGAAGATATTAATCAAAATAGCTTTTACATTAGGGTCTTTTAAGATAATACGGAAACCGGCTTCTACTGTTTGAGCATTGGCACTACCACCTACGTCCAAAAAGTTAGCGGGTTCGCCACCAGCCAATTTAATCATGTCCATAGTAGCCATAGCTAATCCTGCACCATTCACCATACAACCTACGTTACCATCTAATTTTACATAGTTCAAGTTATGTTCACCTGCTTCTACTTCAGTTGGGTCTTCTTCGTTCTTGTCACGCATATCGGCTAAATCCGGATGGCGCATCAATGCATTTTCATCCAAATTCATTTTACAATCCACAGCAAAAATTTTGTCATCTGCGGATTTAAAAAGTGGATTGATTTCTAGCATTGAACAATCGAGACCTACATAGGCATTGTAAAGATTCGTAACAAACTTCACCATATTCTTAAATGCTTCTCCACTAAGACCAAAGTTGAATGCTATTTTACGTGCTTGAAATCCTTGTAGAGGAAGATTAGGTTCTATCCATTCTTTGAAAATCTTTTCTGGAGTATGATGGGCTACTTCTTCTATGTCCATACCACCTTCAGTACTATACATGATCACATTTTTCTTCTTCTCACGATCCATTAAGATAGATAGATAAAATTCTTTGCGCTCGCTAGGTCCATCATAGTACATGTCTTGAGCTACTAATATCTTGTTCACTCTTTTGCCTGCTTCACCCGTTTGAATAGTTACCAGCGTATTCCCTAAAATATTTTTAGCTACGGTTTCCACGTCCTCACGGCTTTT